>JBBJNV010000010.1 GCA_037721215.1 Gemmatimonadaceae bacterium | reverse complement strand
CCGGACCTTTCAGCAGAATCTTTTCGTTGGTGTCGGCGTCGTGCACATTCTCGGGATCACTGCGGCACTCCTCAAACTGATTGGACCGGTTCAGGCCGCGGTCATCCACCTCGGTCCCGACATCCTGGTATTTCTCAACTCCGTAAGGCTGCTCAGAATGAATCTTGGATCTTCTCCCGATCGAGTGGGCGAATATGGGGGCTAAACCCGGTCAGTGGCGCGTTGTGCGTTTACTGTGACACCGTTGCCCGTTCATCCGCGACCCCTATCGGACTGCATCAGATTCGGGGGCGTGAGCACTTCGGCTTTGATCCGATATCGTTGGGTTGGGCTGCATTGCCACGGCGACGGCAATTTGCCGCATGCAGGATTATCGCCGCCTCCGCGTTTGGACCAAGGCGCACGCGCACGCACTGAACATTCGCCGCATGCTTTGCGCCCTGCGGGCGAAGGTCCTCGAGTCCCCCGGCCGGAGAGGACAAGTCACGGTGCGCAGTAAAACAGAAAAACGGTGAACTGAAAAACAGGAAACTCAAAACACGCCACTGTGCACTACCCGGGGGTTCTCTCGCCCCCGAACCGCCCACGCGATCGGGAGAAGACCCTGAATCTTGGGGGCCAAAGCATCGCCGAGTTGGCGCGAGGATTCCGATGAGCTGGAGCGGCCGCGATCAGAGAGCGAGAATTGCCATGCGTGCCTTCATGTCGCTTTCAAGTCTTCCGCACATTATATCGCAGAGCCGGAAGACAGTCTTGTCCGCGAGGGAGTAGTACACGAAAAGGCCTTCCTTGCTGCGCGTCACGAAGCCCCGGCTGTGGAGGAGTTGCAGGTGTTTTGACACATTGGCTTGTCCGAGTCCGGTCTGCACAACGAGATCGCCAACAGTCAGCTCGCCGCCTCGCAGACAGTTGAGAATTTGCAGTCGAGCGGGCTCAGCGAGCGCCTTGAAGCGCTCGGCGACCAGGGCAAGGACTTCAGGGGTCAGTTTCAGATTGCTCATCTACGTATCCTCCCAACCTCGTTCACGCGCTCCTTCAGATTGCAACTACTGACGGTTGATGAGACAACTGCTTGGTTGTATAGTATATCAATGCACCTCGCAAAAATACTGG
Organism: Gemmatimonadaceae bacterium; assembly: GCA_037721215.1. NCBI lineage: Bacteria > Pseudomonadati > Gemmatimonadota > Gemmatimonadia > Gemmatimonadales > Gemmatimonadaceae > Gemmatimonadaceae bacterium. Next base: position 127,256 of record JBBJNV010000010.1, on the reverse strand, counting down.
GGCGCCGAGCCGGTTCTCCGCCGGCCCCGCTACGTTTGTCCCAGCACGTTGGCGGTATCGGTGCGATGCTGACCTGTCCTTGCCACGCGGTCCCAATCCTCCTCGTGCTCGGGGGAACTGCGGGAGGTGCATGGCTCGCCCAGCATTTCACGTTGCTTGTTGCAGGTCTCGGCGCGCTTTTCCTGCTCTCGCTCTGGCTCTTGTTCCGGCCAAAGCTCGGTAAGTGGGGCGGGGATTGCAGCACTTGCGAGGTTGTGCAGGAACCATCATTGCTCAACCGGCAGTCCCTCGCTCCGCCACGCGGTAATGCCACCGGTGAGATTGATGACATTGTCGAACCCGTGCGCCTGGAGCACGCTCGCCGCAATCGCTGACCGGCCCCCCGCCTGGCAGTGCACGACAACTGGCTGGTCCCGGGAAATATCGGCGAGCCGCTCGGGAAGGTATCCGAGCGGTATGTGTTTTATACCGGCGAGATGACCAGCTTCCCACTCGGATGATCCCCGCACATCGAGCACCTGAACTTCGCCAGCCTTTAAGCGCTCTGACAATTGCCGGGCGCTGATCTGGGCAACGACACCGAGCTTGTTTCCGCGACTGGTCCATTCATCGAATACGCTGCCCGCGAAGTACCCGGCCAGTCGGTCGAGGCCGATCATTGCGAGATCCCGCGCCGCTTCGCCAACGCGCTCGGTCGGCGCGATGAGATAAAAATCGCGGCCGTACGGAAGGAGTGAGCCGGCCCAGGTGTTGAAGCTCTTGTCGAGCGGAATGTTGATTGTGCCGGGAATATGTCCCGCCGCGAACTCGGCGGGCGGTCGCGTATCGACTACGAGGTCGTGCGCTTCAAGCAGTTTCCCGATCGCTTCTGGAGCAAGCTCGGCAGGCTGGGGGAGTTCTCCGAGGATGCGCGGGCCCGCCTTGTTCATCCGCTTCATCTCGGCGAAATACTTCGGCGGTTCCGGCTGTCCTGCGAGCACCTGCTCTACAAAAGTTTTTTCATCGTCGATGTTCAACCCCCAGTTGACCATCCGCTCGTAGCCGACCGTCGACTGTGGCACCGCGCCCAGTGATTTGCCGCAAGCGGAACCTGCGCCGTGGCCTGGCCAGATCTGGATGTAGTCGTCGAGCTGCTTGAACTTATTGAGGCTTCGGAAGAGAGTTCGTGCGCTCGCATCCATTGTGCCCTCCATCTTCGCGGCTTTCTCGAGCAGGTCAGGCCTGCCCACGTCGCCTACGAAAACGAAGTCACCGGTGAGTACTCCAATCGGATTGTCGGAGGCGGGGGTATCAGTGACGAGAAAGACAATGTGCTCCGGGGTGTGCCCGGGAGTGTGCATCACATCGATTTTCAGATTCCCCACCATGAAGGTGTCGCCGTCGTGGAGCAATCGCGCGCCAGCGTCCGCGGCGAACGCATACTTCCAATCTGCGTCGCCCTCATCCGAAAGTAGCAGCGCGGCGCCGGTCTGATGTGCGAGCTCGCGGGCTCCCGAAACGAAATCGGCGTGGATGTGAGTCTCGGCTACATGCGTAACGCGAAGGCCGTCATCGCCTGCGGCGCGGCGATATTGTCCGGCGTCCCGATTGGGGTCGACCACCAGACACTCCCCGGTGGCGGCACAGCCGATCAGGTAGCTCGCTTGCGCGAGCTTCGAATCATAAATGCGTTTGAGGATCATTGGTCGTTTCCCCGGTTACAGCAGCCCGAATGCCGCTCTGCTCTGGTAAAGAATGAAGGCTCCCATCAGCATCAGGAGAACCGCGAATCCCCGCTTGAGCGTTCGCTGAGCTATGAATCGCACCAGGTATGTGCCAGCAAGGATCCCAGCGATGGCGATGGCAGTGAAGCCGAACAGGAATGTCCACGGCACGCTGACAGTCGTGGAATAACCGGCGAATCCGGCAACCGAATTCAGTGCGATAACAAGGAGCGATGTCCCAATCGCCTGCGTAATCGGAACACGAGCGAGAAGAACCAGGGCCGGTACGACCATAAATCCTCCTCCGGTTCCGACAAGTCCCGTCAACAGGCCGACGCCGATGGCAACAGGGACGAGTAGTGCCAGCGATGCGCCGGACCGCGTGTCGGTGGCCACCGGAGACGTATCCTCCTGCCCAGCTGCTGCCCGGAACATGAAGACCGCGGCGATGATCATCACAACAGCTAGAAGCGTCAACTGCACCGCCCCCGCGAAAAGGACTGACAGCCGGGCCCCGATGTATGATCCGATCATTGCGATCGCTCCGAAACTCACCGCTGTTCGGAAATGGACATTACCTGCTTTCCAGTGGCCCGCCGCGCCAACGAGGCTGGTTGCTCCGACCACTGGCAGGCTCATCGCGATCGCCAGTTTCGGATCGAAGCCGAGCAAGTAGACAAATATGGGGACTGTGAGGATAGATCCGCCGGCCCCCATCAATCCGAGCGAGAGCCCGACGACTGCGGCAAGCGCGTACCCCAGAACAATCATCGCCGCCTAATCGGCGATGAGAGTTGGCGTACCATTGACTGCACGTCGCAGGAAGCTGTGCGATTATAGGGCAGCTTCGCGATAAGCATTCCCATCATGCATGTGTCGGTGATTCCAGCGAAGACGAGCCCGCTGCCGACCAATGCGGGAACAGCGGCAAAGAGCGGATTTACGAATAGCGCGAGGAAACCGCCGGTGGCAGCCAGTGCACCGGCCGCAATTCGCACTTGTCGCTCGAGGGACATGCGTCTGGCACCCCTAATAACTGGCTGCCCAGTTGCCGCCCACGCATCGACGCCCCCGTCCAGGATCATCAGGTTCGCCATTCCCGCCCCGCGCAGAGCACCATCGGCTTTCCGCGCACGCTGGCCGCTCTGGCACACCAGAACTATTGGATCGCTGCCCGACTTGCTGATTTCGCGGCTGTATTCGTCCAGCCGGTCGAGCGGGACATTAATGGCTTCGCGGATGTGAGCGGTTGCGTATTCACCGGGGGTGCGCACATCGAGGAGGCGAACCCCAGGTTGCTTCCGGAGGAGTGCCGCCAGCGCGTCAGGGGCAATTACAGAGGGCGAGTGCGTTTTGGTCATGATCGGGGATCCGAGGTCGCAGTGTGTCGGGAGACGGAGAGTGACAACAACTGTAGTATATAACTATATAGTGGTAGTAGCAACTTTCGGCTTCGTGGTTGTTACCGAATGGCAGGCATCGCCGCGTCAAGAAACTCCCGCGTGCCGGAGGGACCAGTTAGCCGAAGCCAGAGCGGCCCGCCATCGGACGCGACCTCGATCACGAAGTTGAGGAACGGGCAGCACTTTCGTTCGTTGCTCACATAGCGGGCGATGTCATCGAAGTTTTCGCTGTCAAAGCGAAATGCGTAACCGTCCGGGCTGCCGAGCCGCTCGCGGACGTCTTCCTTCAATAGCCGGGACAGAAGCGCGAAGTGCGCGTCTCTCTCATCGGCTGGAATGCCCCCCGGGACGCACGCGATGACTTGCGAGGACGAGGGCTCTGACTTGGTTTGTTTCATACCTGCCTGCATGATGACTCCGTGAGTGTACGACTATTGCGACTCTCGTCCGGACATTACAACTTCAAGCACACTTGAGGTCAAGCCCAAGCGGGAGGGGAAATCGCAATGGACATGATGAGCATCGGCGAGGTGGCTAGCCGTTCAGGGTTCGCCGCGTCAGCGATCCGTTACTACGAAAGCCTGGGTCTGTTACCGCGTCCGGCTCGCGCAGGTGGCAAGCGGCGTTACGATGAGACCGTGCTCAGGTGGCTTGCTCTCATAGCGCTTGCGAGGGAAGCCGGCTTCACGATGGCCGAAACGCGGCAGTTGATCCGCGGGTTCGAGCCCGGCACGAGGCCGGCGACGCGGTGGGAGGCGCTGGCTACCCGCAAGCTTGCAGAGATCGACGTACAGGTCGCACGTGTATCGAGGATGAGGAGGGTGCTTAAGCGCGCACTCGCCTGTAGCTGTCTGCGTCTCGAGGATTGCGGCTGCTCGCCCATTGCTGCGCCTCCACGGGTGCGCGCGCCAAACACCAGGGCGCGCCATCGCCAGCACGTGGCTACCAAGGGGAATCGGTGATGGATCCGGCGCAACTCACCCCCTCCGGCGGAACGGCCGTCGCTGGAATGACTGCGGCCATCCTCCTGCGCTCGATAGCGCTGTTCGTTGTGGCGGGACTCATGGAGATTGGCGGCGGCTACCTCGTGTGGCTCTGGCTCCGCGAAGGACGCGCCGTGTTCGTCGGTGTCATTGGCGGACTGCTCCTGTTTCTGTACGGTGTCGTCCCAACCCTTCAGCCCGCGCACTTCGGTCGTGTCTATGCGGCGTATGGCGGAGTTTTTGTGGTGCTGTCGCTATTATGGGGGTGGTGGGTTGACGGCCACCGGCCCGACGTGCCGGATATTGCAGGGGGCGTGCTTTGTCTCGCCGGCGTCGCCGTGATCATGTACTGGCCGCGCGCCGCGTAGTCGAGGAGGTTTAGAGATTGCGCTCGTATCTCTTCCGCTGAAACGGTGCCTGCCATCCCAACTCACTTTAGTGGAGTTGCGTACACATCTGCGGTTGTGTGGCAAGCGAAGCACCCCGAATCGTCGTGTCCGGGCGGATCGATCTGAATGGTGATGTGCCCGATCCCGAAATCATCGTTCAACACATTGCGTAAGGCGAGCAGAACCGCTGCTGGCTCGACATCATCGCTTTTTACGTGCGCAGAGAGCGCGACCATACCGCTTGTTATTGACCATACGTGAAGATCATGAACGTCCGTTATCCCGCCTACCCGGGACATCGACGCTCGCACGACTTCGACGTCGATGTTGCCGGGCGCCTCCTCCATGAGAATGGCAACAGTCTCTCTGAGGAGCGCCCACGATGAGTAAATGACGAGAATTCCAATCAGCACAGAAATCAGCGGATCCACCCAGTTCCAGCCATAAATCCAGATGAGCGTTCCGCCGATCATCGCTCCGACGCTGCCGATTGCATCAGTGAGTACGTGGAGCCACGCACCCCGCACGTTTAGGCTTTCATGGCGTTGCGAATTGAGGATCCACAAGCCGAGCATGTTTACGAGCAGCCCGCCGACGGCGATCCAGATCATCAGGCCGCCCTGTACTTCCGGCGGCCGGCTGAATCTGTGATATGCCTGGACGAAGATCAGCAGTGAGATGGCGACAAGCGTCGCGCCATTGACCAGTGCTGCAAGGATTTCTGTGCGATGGTAACCGTACGTTCGCCGCGAGGTCGCTGGTCTCTGGGCGATCCATACTGCGAATAGTGACAGCGCCAGGGCACCGGCGTCGGACAACATGTGACCGGCGTCGGCCATCAACGCAAGGGAGTTGGTGAGCCACCCTCCTACAGCCTCGGCCACCATGTAGAACGAGACGAGAACGAGCACCGTCGCAAGCCGCCGCCGGCTCGCTCCGGCGCCGTGATTGTGTGATTCACCGGGACGATGATTGTGTGGGTCCGGCTTCGTATCCGGGCTGGGGTTCGTAAGCAAGTTCCCACCAGAACCGCCAGCATGAGGCTGTGTCATTGTCGAACCGCTCCCGGAAGTGTCACACCGCCAGTGGGTGACATTGTCAGCGCGCGCCGCGAAATGCGCCGTTCGACCCGGCCTTCGATCCAACTATACAGAGTTGGAAGCACCAGCAGTGTAAGCAAAGTGGATGTGACGAGTCCGCCGATCACGACCGTAGCCAGCGGTCTCTGTACTTCGGCCCCCGTTCCATGGGAAAAGGCAACCGGAAGAAATCCGAACGACGCGACGAGCGCGGTCATCAGGACCGGCCTGAGCCGCGACCGAGCTCCCTCCAGCGCTGCGTCCTCTGCCGACGCACCGGCCTGCCGCGTCCGCTGAACAGTCGTGAGCAGAACCAGGCCGTTGAGTACGGCGACGCCAAACAAAGCGATGAAGCCGATTGACGCCGAAACCGAGAGGTGAAGCCCGCGGCCCCAGAGCGCAAGAATTCCGCCGACGGCCGCGAACGGAAGGTTTGTAAGTACGAGCAGGGCAAGGGTCCACGATCCGAGAGACATGAACAGCAATCCCGCAATAAGAGCAATCGACACCGGGACCACAAACTTGAGCCTGCTCATCGCCCGTTGCTGATTCTCGAACTCTCCTCCATACGTGACGAACATCCCCGGCGGTACGATTACGTTGCGCCCGATGGTGGCCTGCACCTCATCCACAAACCCGCCGAGATCCCGGCCCGCGACATTCGCCTGCACGACGACAAGTCGTTGCGCTGACTCACGGCTAACCTGGACCGGCCCCGACTCCAGCGCTATCTCCGCCAGCTGTGACAACGCTATTCGAGCTCCGCCGGGAGCCGGTACGGTAATAGCACCGATCGCCTCCGGAGATGTTCTAAGTGCTGCAGGATACTGAACTACAACGTCCAGCGTGTAGCTCCCATCGACTACCTGCGAAACCGGACGACCTCCGACCGCCGTCTCCAAAGCCTCCTGAACCTCGGCCATCGGAATTCCGAAACGCGCCATTGCATCGCGGTTCATGCGCACGTTGAGGTATCCCTGGCCTTCCGTGGCCTCAACGCGAACCTCGGTTGCACCAGACACGGTGCGAACCACAGCCGCGACTTTCTCGGCAACTTCCCGGTTCGCGCGTGAATCGTCTCCGAACACCTTGACCGCAAGATCTGCCCGAACACCGGAGATGAGCTCGTCGAGCCTCATCGCCATGGGTTGAGTAAAAGCGACACCAACACCAGGCACGCGATCGTCAAGGCGATGCTCGATCTCCTCGACCAGGCTGTCTTTGTCGACGCCCGGCCTCCATTCCGAACGTGGTTTGAGCATCACGAACACGTCCGCCCGGTTCAACCCCATGGGATCGCTTCCGACTTCCGGCCTCCCAACGCGGCTTACAACTGTCGTGACCTCAGGACTCATCCGAACAGTCCGCTCGAGTTCGCGCTGCATCTCTACCGACCTCGTCAAGGAAACTCCCGGATCTCTCGTCGCTTCAATAAGTAAAGAGCCCTCGTCGAGCTCGGGCAGAAATTCCGTTCCGAGAAGTGGTACAACGAACATGGACGCCGCGAATATCCCGACCGCAATTCCGAGTGTAGCGGCCGGCCGTGCAATCGATCGCGCCAAAATCGGCGCGTATCGTCCGTCGAGCCACCGAGAAAGCCTTATTGCCACCCGCGATTCGGGAGCCCCCTTCCTGAACACCCACGTTGCGGCCGCTGGAATGAAAGCCAGCGCGAGGAGCAGACTGCCGAAGAGCGCGATTGCGACAGTGATTGCCATCGGCCTGAACATCCGTGCTTCGAGCCCCTGCAACGACAGTATCGGGATGTAAACCAGCATGATGATGAGAACGCCAAAGCCGATCGGTCGTCCCACCTCGCGAGCTGCGCCGGCTATCCGCTTGAATAATCCGTCGGCGGTGAATGGAAATTCCCCGTCTTCCTCATCCTGATGCAACGTCTTCACAAAGTGTTCGGTCATCACCACCGACCCATCGACTATCATCCCGAAATCGATGGCGCCGAGGCTCATAAGATTCGCCGAAAGTCCAAGCCAGCGCATTCCGACAAACGCAAATAGCAGCGACAGCGGAATCGTCGCCGCCACTATGAATGCCGCGCGGATGTTCCCGAGAAACAACAGCAGGATCGCGATCACCAGGAAGCCACCCTCGACGAGATTTGTCTGAACGGTCCTGAGAGTACCGTTCACCAGATCTGTCTGGTCGTAGAAGGGGGTTAGCACCACTCCCGCAGGCAGGGTCTTGTTGATTTCGGCAGCCCGGTCCCTGACGCGTCTCACCACTTCACGACCGTTCTCCCCGCGAAGCATCATCACGATGCCGCTCATCACTTCCCCCGTTCCATCCCGCGACACGGCACCCTGCCGGAGCTCAGATCCGTAGGCTATTTGTGCAACGTCCCCCACCAGCACGGGTATTCCCGCAGTCGTACTTCGAATGACCGTCCGCGCGAGATCATCAGGGCCGGTTGCCTGGCCGAGGCCTCTCAGTATGTATTGCTCATCGCGATGTTCGAGATAGCCACCGGCGGCAACGCTGTTATTCGCTTCGATTGCCTCGACGACATCGTGCAGGGTCAAGCCGTACCTGACGAGCTGCTCGGGGGAGATGACAACCTGTACCTGTCTGACGAATCCGCCGAATGCGTTTACCTCGGTAACGCCGGCGACTGTTCGGAGTTGCGGTCTGACAACCCTGTCATGCAGCGTGCGCAGATCGGTCAAACTCGTTCGCTCGGCAGTACTGGACGCGCGGGACGTATCTTCCAGAGTGTAGTGATAGATCTCGCTGTTGGCCGCCGAGAGCGGACCGAGCGATACCTCCACCTGCTGAGGAAGGCTGGAGCGAACGCTCTGGAGGCGTTCGGAGACAAGCGTCCTCGCGAAATAAAGGTCGACGCCGTCCTCGAAGACGACCGTTATCGCGGCAAACGCGTACTTTGAGATCGATCGAACCAGCGTAACTCGTGGAATTCCGTTCAGCGCGACTTCAATCGGAAAGGAGGCGAGCCGCTCTACTTCGACTGGCGACAGGCCGGGTGCCTCCACCAGCACCTGCACCTGGACGTCTGTCAGATCAGGGAATGCGTCGACGCGGAGAGTTCGCAGGGCCCACACCCCGCCGCCGACAAGCGCGGCCACGAGAACCATTACGGTCATCCGTCGGCGTACCGCCCAACCAATCAGTTTTTCGATCACCTGACGGACCTAGTGCTCATCCGAGAATGACGCTTTCGCGAGCTCGGACTTGAGTGTGAAAGCGCCACGTATCACCACCCGCTCGCCGGCCTTGACTCCACTGGCGATCGCTACGCGGCCGGATGTCGAATTACCCGATCCCGGCGGAGCGAGCGAGGCAACCTGGACTATGCGTTTCTCAAACGTGCGGGGCGCGACCTCCACAAAAAGCAGCCGGTTGCTGCCGTCAGTGACGAGTGCCGTTTCGGGAATCGTCAGAACTGACCCGGTCGTCGGACTCGTACCACCGGGGGCGGTGGCGGTGGCGAGGGCGGCCCCCATCGTAACCGGGAACTGAACGCTGGCGAACATTCCCGGCCGTAGCGCCCCGCCACGGTTGGATACGTGGATCACTGCGCGAACCGTTCTTGTTGTCGGGTTCAGTTCCGAATGAAGTCGCTCCACAGTTCCGGCAAACCGGAGATTCGGATAGGCGGGAATACGGATCGATGCGTCGAGCCCAATTCGCAAGAGCGACAACGCTCGCTCCGGTACCTCTGCGACTACGTCAACCACTGACAGGTCCGCGATTTTGAAAAGCGGGGTGCCGGCTTCGACCGCTGTTCCCGCCAGCACGCTTGCTTCGATTATCGTCCCGCCGAATGGTGCCGCTACGGCCAGTACGAGGCTTGGCTCGGCGCCTCCCTCGACGCGTCTGATCAGGGCAGTTCCGGCACCGAGCAGAGACAACCGCCGCCGTGCTGCACTCACCAGTGCCGACGCGCCTTGAGCGTCCGGTGTACCTGCGAGTATGCTGGCTCGCCGGGCCGCCTGTGCCAGATCATTCTGAGCAGTGAGGAATGCCGGGCTCGTCAGGAGTGCCACGGTTTGGCCTGCGCGCACATGATCGCCTTCGACAACGGGAAGGCGTTCGATCCGGCCCGATGTACGCGGTGATATTATCGCCACCCTTCGAGGATCGTGCTCCACCTGGCCCGGCACATCCAGAGCCGCCCGCTCGGCGACCACCGGCTCGGCGGTCACCTCGGCTACGCCAATCCCCGCGGTCGCCATTTCCGCCTCGGTGAGCGTGACGCGGCTCTCGTCGCCGTGTTCTTCGCCAGCATGTTTGTCGCTATCGCCCGCACTTGCCGCTTCGGCGCTCCCGCCAGCCGGGCCGGAGGCGTTATCGCCGTTTGATTTGCTGTCACTACAACCCGCAAAAGCAGAAGCGGCAAACGCGGATATTGCCAGCGCAATAAGAGCTTGGGATGGCTGTCGATAAGATGAGTACAATTTCATCGGCTGCTCCCCGGACGGAGACCTGCGGCCTCGGCGATTCCGTTGTAAAAATCCTCCATCGCTTCAGCGGCCTCGATTCGCGCACGAATGCGGTCGATTTCGGCCCGCGCCAATGCTCGTTCGAAATCAAGGAGCTCGGTCAGAGACAACTCGCCCGATCGGAATGTTGCGAGCGCATTTTCACGTTCTTCGCGTGCTCCACGGAGCAGCGCGCTCTCATAGACAGACAGTCGGGCTCGCGCCGCTTCGTGCCGATCGCGCGCGATTGCCAGTATTGTGCGAAGCGTCGCGAGTGTGCCCCGCTCCTCCGCGTTCACCACTCGTGCTTCGAGTCCGGCAGCTTCGGCCCTTGCCCGGTTTCCACGTCGTGCCGTGAAGGGAAGGCTCGTTGAAAAGGAAATCGCGGGACCAAAAGAAATACCTCCGCGTTGGTCCTCGAATCGCTGGCCTCCAACACTGGCTGTGATTCGCCGGCCCTGCTCCGCGACGAGCACGCGTTGAGCGGCGGCTGCGCGCGCGACACGTGCAGCGGACATGGCGAGGATTCCAGACCGTGCGAGAAGGCTGTCAATGTCGAGGACAGGCATCAGCATGAGGGAGAGGGGGCTCACCTCGATCGAATCGAGCACGGCTCGCAGCTGTCTACCGGTGGCCGTATCGGACGTCGACCCCACAAGCCCTGTCATCGCTGCCCGCGCGGCGCGCACTTCGGTGATCGCCGCAGCACGATCGGCCTGAACGCGGAGCCGTTCAGTTCGCAGTCGAAGTACATCTACGTAACGGGCGTCGCCCACCGCAAATCGGCCGCGGATAGAACCTTCCGCGGAGGCGAGGATCCCGTCTTCAGCAGCAAGACGCCGTGCGATCGTCCCCCACGCCGAAAGCCGAACGGAGTGTCGGTCAAGTGACGCAAGGAGCCGTTGCTCGGTGATTGCTATGGCAGCGCGAGCCACAGTTACGTTCGACATAGCCGCGTTTCTCTGTGATGACCGTAGTGCGCCGCTCAGGAATTCCTGCTCGATGCCGACAGTCAACGAACCCCCGTCAGAGATGTCAACTCCGCGGGGAATCTCCTCGGCTTCGGCCGCGAGAATGGCAACGGGCCTGTGACCGGCGGCGCGCACACCGGCTTCGGCGGCGCGCAGTGCCAGCCGACGCGCGAGAAGTTCGGGATTATTTGCAACCAGCGCGTCGCGAAGGCCGTCGCCAATGTTGACGGAGTCACGAGCCGCGGGCCGAAGCGTGCGCGGTTCCGAGGCTGGAGCTCGAGACTGTCCTGATGCGAGATCAGGAACAAGGAACCAGCCGCAGCTCCCGGCGAGCACGGTGACAAGACCCACGATGGATCGAATATGATGAGTGATCAATGCCTTTCCCTGTATAAATCGTATTGCAGGCCCGAACGGGCCTGAAACGCGCGTGGAGTTGCCCGAGGAACGCCGGGCAGCTGCATGAAGTCACGAGATTTGGGGGCGCGCCGAATGGGCGCACAAACCAGTCAGGCTGCGCTTAAGGCGCGGGCCGGCTGGCTTCGAAGGCTACGCTTGGGGAGGGCGGATACGCGGTTCGACGGTTACGCTCGCGGGCATCCGGTCGGACGCTCCCGGAACGTGGGATCGGGGATTAGCGACAACCGGTCGGGTTGCGGAGATCCCGGGAATGCCACCGTGGGCGTGAATGCAGTGGCAGACATGCGCCGAGTGGCCGGTAGACGGCGCTTCCCCTGAGTGACGTTCCGGCGCTGGAGCGATACCGGGGGTTTGATCAGCCATTTCGGCCGCGAACAATCCCGCGGCTTCTACCTCGGCTAGCGAGGCATCGCCATCGTGAACATCCGCGATCAGCGTTTCGGCGGAAAAGCCGATGAACGCCAGCGCAAGGAACGTCGCGGTTACACGGCGAAGGACCGCAGCCCGCTCTGCGAAGTGGCGGGTTGATGCAATCCAGGCGCGGGCATAGCTTATGTATGAACGAATGCTCATATGAGCAGGTAACCTATAGCACCGGAGAAAATGCCGCAAGCGACGAGACATGGATCAGGCCGTCGGCCCGCAGTGAGGGCCAAAGCGACTCAGCGACGAGTGCTGGGAGGACCACCAGACCGCGACACTTCCGATGGCGATGCCGAATGCCAGGTGGAATGTGTAGACGCGAAGAGGGTGAATCGGGCGCGGAAGGCGCAGCCGTCAGCTGCCGACGTCGCGACGCTTGCCGAAACGTTCAAGACCTTGGGGGATCCGACGCGACTGCGAATCGTGGCCGCGCTCGCCGAAGAGGAGCTTTGCGTTTGCGACATCGCGACGTTGCTGGGTGCGTCGCAGTCGGCGGTCTCCCATTCGCTTCGCTCACTGCGCCTGCTCCGCCTCGTCCGCTACAGAAAAACGGGCAAGATCGCGTACTACACGCTCGACGACGAACATATCGGCTCGTTGCTGCGCGAAGGGATTCGTCATGTGAGAGAGGCTGAGAATAATGATCCGTTGACGCGATCGCGCCGGTGACAGACCTCAGCACATCCGCGACGGTTCTCGCCACGGCGTGCGTCCCGGGCGCAGGACATTGCGAATGTTGAAAGTTGACCGCGACGGAACGGAGGCAATCCCCCCAGTCCAGCTTCGCACCGAGTATCTCCGCGTTGATGGAATGGATTGCGCTTCGTGCGCGGCACCCATCGAGCGCGCACTTTCCGAACTCAACGGCGTCGATGATGTCCAGGTGGACGTTGTAGGCGGTCGCGTGCGAGTGAAGTACTCCGAAAGCGCTGTTCGTCGCGACGACATTGCCGGCGCCATACGACGTATCGGGTACGGTGTCGGGGATGCGGTCGAGCCGGGAATCTCGACTAGAGGCGGGGAAGAAGCGTCGTCGTCGATCCTGAGGCGCCGTAGCCGTTTCATAACGGCCACCATCAGCGGTCTTTTCCTGGGCCTCGGTGTAGCGAGTAATTGGATTGGCGGCCAAGGTTGGATCGGAATCGCCGCCCTCGGAATCTCCAGCGTTGCGGGCGGATGGTTCGTATTCCCCCAGGGACTGAGGGCGGCGCGGAACCGCTCGCTCGACATGAATTTCCTCATGGCCATTGCAGCCGTAGGCGCGTGGCTGATCGGAGAGCAGGCCGAGGCGGCCGCCACGCTGTTTCTGTTTTCCGTCGCGGAGATGCTCGAATCGTTCTCGATGGACAGGGCGCGAAACGCGATCAAGGCGCTGATGGATCTGTCGCCCGCTGAAGCGACGGTACGGCGGAGTGGCGGCGAGCTTCGCGTTCCCGTCGCCGATGTTGCGGTCGGTGAAACAGTAGTCGTTCGGCCCGGAGAAAAAATATCGGTGGACGGCGAAGTCATCACGGGTCGCTCGAGCGTGAACCAGGCCGCGATCACCGGCGAATCCATGCCGGTCGACAAGGAGCAAGGCGCAGAGGTTTTCGCGGGCACCTTCAACGGCCACGGTACAATTGATGTTCGTTCGACGAAGCCGGCAAGCGACACGACGCTTGCTCGGATAGTGCACGCGGTAGAAGATGCTCAGGCGACGCGAGCGCCGAGTCAGACTTTTGTTGACAGATTCACCCGGATCTATACGCCAGCGGTGGTAATTGGCGCATTGCTTATCGCGATCCTGCCGCCGTTGTTCGGAGCAGGCACGTGGGAAACGTGGATCTATCGCGCGCTCGCGATGCTGGTCGTCGCCTGCCCCTGCGCGCTCGTGATTTCTACGCCTGTCACGATCGTAAGCGGGCTTACCGGTGCGGCGAGCAGGGGGATTCTGATCAAGGGCGGCGTGCATCTGGAAAGCGCGGGAACGATTTCAGTAGTGTGTTTCGACAAGACCGGAACGTTGACGGAGGGCAAACCGTCAGTGACCGATGTGGTCGGCCTCGGAGCAAGCACTGAGAGAGAGGTGCTCGATGTTGCGCTCAGCATCGAGCTCCGTTCCGAGCACCCCCTCGCGCGGGCGATCCTCGCCCATGGCCGCGACCGTGGAATCACCGCCGGTGAAGCGGATGATTTCGAGGCGATGCCCGGACTTGGCGCTCGCGCGGTTCTGGACGGACAATTCATTCACATTGGCAACGAGCGCCTTGCGGGGGAACTCGGACTTCAGACCGAAGAAACGAAGGCGGTCTTCGCGCGGTTTGAACGTGAAGCGAAAACCGCGATGCTTGTCGTCCGAGACGGAAGGCCCCTTGGCTTTGTGGCGATTGCAGACAAGGTGCGTCCCCATGCGCGCTCTGCAGTCGCGTCCTTGCGTGCGTCCGGTATTTCGAGGGTCATCATGCTGACGGGCGACAACGAGGGGACGGCGCGGGCTGCAGCCGCCGAGCTCGGCATAACGGAGTTCCATGCCGGTCTTCTGCCTTCTGATAAAATCGGAATCGTCAACGAGCTGGAGAACGGGGGCCACCGGACAGCTTTTGTCGGTGACGGCGTAAACGACGCCCCCGCGCTTGCCGCCTCGACGCTTGGCATAGCAATGGGCGCTGCGGGTACCGACGTCGCCATCGAGACGGCGGACATCGCGTTGATGTCGGACGATCTTTCACGAGTAGCGGAGACGATAAGGATCTCCCGCCGAACGCTTGGAATTATCAAACAGAATGTTTTCTTCTCGATCGCGATCAAGGCGGTGTTCCTGATTCTCGCGCTGACCGGTGTGGCGACGCTATGGATGGCGGTGGCCGCCGATATGGGAAGCTCGCTGATCGTCGTTGCCAACGGCCTGCGGGCGCGCGGTCACCAACGTGCCACTCCTTCCCAGGCTGCCGAGAGTCGCAGCGCGCGTTTTTGAAACGCTATGTCGTGCACGCGAAGGTACTCGATGCCCTGATCGGCCAGTCGAGTCGAGATCAGCGCGGTTTCGAGTTCGCGGTCGGACGGAGCATGCAATCCGGGTGATTCGAAATGAGCCATGAACGACTTGCGCGAATGTCCGATCAGGAGGCGCGCGCCAATTTCGTGAAGGCGCGCGGCTCCTCGCAGGAGCGCGAGATTCTGCTCAGGCGTTTTGCCAAAACCGATGCCGGGATCCAGGATCACGCGCTGAGGATCGATGCCCGCGCGCCCAAGCTCGGCAAGCTTGTTCTTGCCCCAGTCCAGGATTGCCATCACGGGGTCTTCTCCGGTGCGCAAAGTCACCAGCCGATCCGGAGGCACTCCAAGCGAGTGCATGAGCACCACGCTCGTGCCTGTTGCGACGCGGGCGACGTCGCGCATGGCGGCCGAGTCAAAGCCCGTTACATCGTTGATCCAATCCACTATGCCTGTTTCAAGTGCGCGCGCGATAGTTTCGGGATTGCGGCTGTCGATGCTGATCTTCACGGCGCAGGCGTTTTCCGTGACGCCGTCGCGAAGAGCGCTCACGGCGCGAAGTCCGGGGGCGAGCCTTCGCCATTCTTCCGCCGGGTGCACGGGGGTTGCGCCCGGTCTGGTGGATTCGGCGCCCAGATCCAGGACCGTGGCACCCAGTTCGACCGCCGCGCGCGCCGCTTTTTCAACCGCCGCCTCGGAAATTTCGCCATTCCCGCCACCCCCTTCGAACCTTCCCCCATCCGAAAAGGAGTCGGGCGTGAGATTGAGCACCGCCATCAATTCGGTGAGGCGATGCAGAGTTCGGCGCGTGCGAAACGGAACTTCTGATAGCGGCGCCAGGCGCCAGCGTCGGATGAGGGTCGCGGCGTCGGGCCGGGATGCAGCCCAGTCTGGATGAACTTCGGCCAAGGGTAAAAGCGCGAAAGGGCGCTCGAGCAGGCCGCGATGCGGAAGCGCAAGATCGTTCGTGTCGAGCTCCACGCCATCCCACGCCAGGATATCGATATCAATTTCGCGCGGGGCCCAGCGCGTGCGTTGCTGCCGACCTAGAACTCTCTCCAGATGCTTGAGCTGCGCCAGCACTTCGAGCGGACTCAGGTTTTGCCGCGTCTCGCAGGCAAGAGCCAGGTTCAGGTAAGGAACCTTCCAGGATTCAGGTGCGCCCTCCGGCAGCATAGCATCTGATTCGTAAATCGCCGAGACCGCGCGAATTCTCAGCCCGCCTTGCAATTTGAGCAGCGAGACCGCGCGTCGCAGCCAACCGACCGCATGCCGCTCGCTCGAGCCCAGCCCTAGAACCAGGAGCGCGGGTTTCAGGGCAGGATATCTCCATACGAGAAGCGCACGCCCCCTCGCAGATTCTCAATCGGAGGGCGGAGCTTGTGCACGGTCACTTCGATCAGCGGGCCTGGGCCCGCTATTTTTTTGAGGGCATCGTAAGCGGATCGTGCAAGCGCCTCGATCAGCTGGTAGGGCTGACTGCGAGCGGTGGCGTCGAGCGCTTCGCAAAGGGCAGCATAATTGAGCGTGTCTTCGAGCCGGTCCGTTATGGCGCCCAACGGAGGGGTCGTGAAGCCGATCCCGACATCAAACACCACTTCCTGGGTCATTGATCGCTCGGCTTCGCTGCATCCCAGATGAACCCAGGTATGATAACCGCGAATTTTCAGCCGGCAGTGGGCAAGTGGAGCTTCCATGGTCTCCAAATCGCATCCCAAGATGCATTAATCGAGTTAAATGAAATAAAGAATCCGTTCAACGAACTGAGCGACGTCCATCTGAACAAGCTACACGCTTGTAAGTTGCTGCCCCTTCCGACCGTCCTCAATCGCCGCTCAAATCCTGGGCGCCGAGTTGCAACGGGTGAGCCGCCTGGCTATTTCGGTCCAGACCGTGCCAGGAGCGCACGAAACCGGGGGTCGTTCTTCCACGGGCCCGAATCAAACTTGCGGTAGGCCATGGCATTGGAACGCTCCTCGAATGCCTTGGCCGTCCAGAGCAACTGGTTGTCAGTATCTCCGAGGATGGCGAAAATCCCCACGATCGAGGGCAGGCTAGACGTACTGTGTCCGCCCGCGCTCGAACAACCTGGCAAGAATCGAACGGGTCACATCCTCTCTCCCCGTTTCGAAGCTGATTTCGGCTAGCAAAGCGAGTGAAGAGGTTGAACTATCCGTGAGCGCAACGAGGCGTTCCGCCTGTTGCCGTGCGTCAGACAGTCGCCCTGCGGACCGGAGCGCCTCGTAGCAGGAAACATTACGTTCTTCCGACACGCGACAAGGAGAAGACGCACATGGCTGACCCACCCGCGGATCCCGATACCGGCGAGGACATGCGCACACCACGCTGGGTGAAAGTATTTGGGGCCATCACCCTCGTTGTTGTCCTGCTGTTTGTCATCCTGTTGCTCACCAGGGGCCGCGAGGGCCACGGCCCACGCCGCCACACATCATATGGTGATACACGCGGGGGCGGCGCGACCCCACGCGCCGTTACAATAAACCACGACTTTGGCGGCCACGCATCGCCCTTGGGTGGCCGCGTATGATCATGCCACCCCGCGTGCGCAAGTTCGCACTCACCGCCCATGTCGCCTCCTCAGTCGGATGGCTCGGCGCGGTCGTTGTCTTCCTCGCACTCGCCGTCGTCGGCTTGACCAGCCAGGCCGCTCAGACGGTTCGTGGCGTCTATCTGGTGATGGAGCCGGCCGCCTGGTTGGTCCTCGTCCCGATGGCCGTCGCGTCCTTGTTGACCGGGATTGTGCAATCCCTGGGAACCGCGTGGGGCTTGTTCCGACACTATTGGTTGGTGTTCAAGCTCCTGATAACCGTCGTCGCCACGATCATCCTGCTGACTTATATGGAGACTTTTCGCTCCATGGCAGGCGTGGCCGCCGACCCAGGTGCGGATCTTGGCGCGGTACGCAATGCGTCCCCCATGTTCCACGCCTCCCTCGCTCTGCTCGTCCTGGTCATCGCCACGGTGCTGGCAGTGTACAAGCCGCGGGGCATGACTCCACACGGACGGCGCGCCCTGAGCGGTCAAACGAAAGGGAATAGTTCAAAGGCGTGAGATGGCGCCGGCAGGATCATGCCACCGACGCGGCTGGCCTCAAACCCCCCGCTGAATCTTCTTCTCGAAGTCTGCGATCTCTCTGGCCTGCGCTGCCTTCATTTTCTCAGCCATCTGCCGGTTCGCGGGCTTTGTGAACCGGGGCAGGAATCTATCGATCATCGTAAGTGCTTCACGATGATGCGCTATGATATTCTCGCGGAACTGGCGGTCGTACTCGGCCCCGGTCTTCCGTGCCGCCGCTGCGATCATAGTGTTGCTGCTCGGCATCACCATCGCCATGTGATCATCGCTGTAATCGGTCTTGAGCATCCCGAGCATCTTCTGCCTCTCGGCCGTCTGATCGGTCTTGAGTTTCTGCGCATCCGCCTTTACCTGGGCGCTCGTACCTTTTTTAAGAGCCGAGTCGGCCATGACCAGCAGGCCCTCGTGATGGTCGACCATCATCCGCAGAAATTCCTGATCGGCGTCCTTCGCCGGAGCGTCGTTCATGCCTGGCATCGCCGCCATGCCAGTGTCCATCATCGCGGGCTCGGCTGCAACAGCGCCGGTGTCGGCATCCGCGGAGTCGCCGCTGCTGCACGCGGCGACAACCGTTGCAACGACGGCTGCGATTGCCAGAAGGCGGGCGAATTTGATCAGTGACGGCATAGAATCCTCATGTTCCATATGGACGGTATGATATCGATGACGCTTTAAGGGGCATAAAATATGCCCAGCTTGCCAGCGCTTGCGAATGCGCGATCGATCGCCACTTGACATAGGGTATGGGGGTATGATAAAATGATTCACTGCATACCCACCCAGGGTATCACGCAAAAACAAGGGGAATCAATGGAAAAACTGGAACTCAAGGTCTCGGGAATGAGCTGCGGTCACTGCGTCGCCGCTGTATCAAAATCCCTCAACGCGCTCGACGGCGTCAATGTCGAAAACGTGGATATCGGCTCGGTGAAGGTGAGCTACGATCCTGCCAGTCTCTCCCGCGACCGCATAGCCGAAGCAGTGGCCGATGCGGGGTTCGAGGTGGTTGGCTGAACATGCCGGACAGTAAATCGGACACGCGACAAAGGGTGGCCGCAACCTCCCGTGGGCCCCGAAAGTCGGCCTCAGGCCCGGCTCTGCCGCGCTCGGAGCCGGATCGCTCGCCGTGGGAAGCGGTAGTCGCGCGCTGTGGTTGCGGCCTCCCGGCATCCGGTGATCACAAAGGCCGGAAGGCGATTGCCGTGGACTCCGACGCGAAAGACCGCAATCTCAAACGGCTCCGCCGCATTGAGGGCCAGGTGCGCGGACTCCAGAAGATGGTCGAGGACGATCGCTACTGCGCCGACATCATGATCCAGATATCATCTGTCCACGAAGCGCTTCGCGCTGTTGGCCGCGAGCTGATGCGCAATCACCTCAAACATTGCGCCGCCTCAGCGATTCGCGCGGGCGATGATGAGGCGAACGCGATGTACGACGAGCTCGTCGACCTCATGTACCGGAGCGGGCGATGACCGTCGCGTCCGATCACCAGCGCCATACGCGGTCGACTCCCGACGGCGAAGGTGAGCGGGTAGATCTCCCGATCACCGGGATGACCTGCGCGGCGTGCGCCAACCGCATCGAGAAGTCGCTCAACAAGAGCACGGGCGTTCGAAAAGCCAACGTCAACTTCGCGACATCCCGCGCGACTGTCGAGTACGATCCAGCCGCGACGGGGCTGAAGCAACTCTTCGCGACCGTGAAAGATGTTGGTTATGGAACTACCGGTACCGCCCGCGCCGATTTTATAGTCGATGATTCTGCGCGGCCGTCAGGTTCGGCGCAGCCACTCGAAAAACATCTCAACGCCATCCGCGGTGTCGTTGAAGCATCGTTCAACCTCGGTACTTCGCAGGTACGGGTAGAGTATCTCACGGGAGAGACCGATGTCCGCGCGATACACACGGCGATAGAGGAGTTCGGGTATACTGTTCGCGACACGCCTGGAACGCGCGACATGGGTTCCGGCGAAGGGTCCGAGGAAGAGGCTCGGCGCAAGGAGTATGAGGAAATCCGGAGGAAATTCTGGATAGCTACCATTCTGTCGCTGCCGATTCTCGTCATCGCCATGTCACACGGACGGGTCGCGGCCCTCAACTTCGGCGGAGTCAACTGGCTTCAGCTCGCTCTCGCGACGCCGGTCGTCTTTTACTGCGGCGCGCAGTTCTATCGCGGTGCGTGGGCTGCGTTCAGACATCGCGCCGCCGACATGAACACGCTGATCGCCATCGGCACGGGCGCCGCGTACATCTACTCGATCGCCGCCACCGTGTATCCATCGTTCTTCGCGGGGAGCACCGGTTCCGACCCAATGCCGGGAATGGCAGGCATGTCCGGGACAGCAATGGTTCCCGTCTACTTCGAGGCCGCAAGCGTCATCATTGCCCTCATACTGCTCGGCCGCATGCTCGAGGCTGGCGCCAAGGGCCGGACTTCCGAGGCAATCCAGCGCCTCGCTAAACTCCAGGCAAAAACCGCACGCGTCATCCGCGGCGGCATGGAATCCGAGATCGAAGTAGAGCGGGTACTGCCGGGCGACACCGTTCTCGTCCGACCGGGGGAGAAAATCCCAGTGGATGGAGTGGTGCTCGAGGGCAGCTCCGCTATCGACGAATCGATGCTCACGGGAGAAAGCATCCCCGTGGAGAAGACTGTCGGCGCCCAGGTATTTGGCGCGACGCTCAACAAGACCGGCGCATTCCAGTTCGAGGCCACGAAGGTCGGCCGTGATACCGCGCTTCAGCAGATCGTGAAAATGGTCCAGGACGCACAGGGGTCAAAAGCGCCAATCGCTCGCCTCGCCGATGTCATCAGCGGGATATTCACTCCTGTAGTCATCTGCATCGCGATAGCGACGTTCGCCATCTGGTTCATTCTTGCGCCGGTGGACATCCGCTTCACGATGGCGCTCGTGAACTTCGTTGCGGTATTGATCATCGCCTGCCCGTGCGCACTCGGCCTTGCCACGCCCACCGCGATTATGGTGGGCACAGGCCGCGGCGCAGAGAACGGAGTTCTCATCAAGGGTGGTGAAAGCCTGGAGACGGCTCACAAACTCGACACCATGATCCTCGACAAGACGGGGACGATTACCAAAGGCGAGCCAGCGCTGACCGACGTAATCGTGATGGACGGGACGCCCGAGGAAGAATTACTGCGCCTTGTCGCGAGCGCTGAGCGGCAAAGTGAGCACCCGCTTGGCCAGGCAATCGTGCGCGGTGCAGAGGCGCGAAACATCCTGCCTGGGAAGGCTGATGAGTTTCGCGCAGTGCCCGGACACGGGCTCCAAGCCACCGTCGATGGCAGGATGCTCATGCTCGGCAATATCAAAATGATGCGTGACGGCAACGTCGACCTCGGCGATGGCGAGGAGCGGGCATCGGGGCTTGCTGCCGACGGAAAAACACCGATGTATGTCGCTATCGATGGTCGCCTGGCCGGGATTATCGCGGTCGCCGACCAGATAAAGCCGGAATCTGCGGGTGCAGTGAAGGCGATGCAGCAGATGGGGCTCGACGTGGTCATGATGACAGGCGACAACAAGCGCACAGCCGACGCTGTGGCGAAACAGGTTGGCATCAGTCGGGTTCTCGCCGAGGTGTTGCCGGAAGGGAAGGCGGGCGAGGTGAAGCGGCTGCAGGAGGGCAAAGCTGTGGTCGGAATGGTCGGCGACGGCATCAACGATGCGCCCGCACTGGCGCAGGCAGATGTAGGTATCGCAATTGGAACCGGTACCGACGTCGCCATCGAGGCCTCGGACATCACGCTGCTCCGGGGCGACCTGCGTGGGGTGGTGACCGCGATCGCACTTTCGCGGGCGACTATCCGCACCGTGAAACAGAATCTGTTCTGGGCGTTTATTTACAACGTCGTGGGGATCCCTATCGCGGCGGGAGTTCTTTATCCGATTACCGGCTGGCTGCTCTCGCCAGTGATTGCCAGTGCTGCCATGTCGTTGTCGAGCGTGTCGGTGGTGACCAACAGTCTGAGACTGCGGCGGTTTCGCGCGCCGGGTATTGCCACGGGAGCGATATAATGGATCCCATGGAAATGGGTGTGCTTGCAGGTTCGGCCGTGCTCATCGCCGGAGTGCTCTGGTATTTCTTCGGCGAGCGGGAGACGGTTGCGGTTGGCATCAGCGAGACCGGCGTGCAGCAGATCAAGATCACCGTCAAGGGCGGCTACTCGCCCGATGTCATTGCGGTGAAGCAGGGTATGCCCGTGAAGCTCGATTTCTATCGGGACGAATCAGCTTCGTGCACCGAACAGGTTGTCTTCGGAGATTTTGGCATTGCCCGCAACTTGCCGGCGTTCCAGACCACCTCGATCGAGTTTACGCCGGACAAGGCCGGGGAGTTCACCTTTGCCTGCGGCATGAACATGGTGCGAGGCAAGCTGGTGGTAGAGCCGCAAGCAGCGCGATAAAGCAGAAGCGTCAGGGCGACATCATACGGCATTCCGGGTACAAAAAATCACACTTGTGTTCTTAACTCTTTCTCTGGCTCGAGTCACATGAAAAAACGCTTCCGCACGCGACTCCCTCGCGTCATCCTTCTTGCCGCGCCGATGTTTCTTGGCGCGCAGTCAGTCCTTCGTCCGGCTTTTGTGCTGGCGCAAAGCCAGGTCAGTGGAAACAGCGTCGACTCCGCTGCGGTTGCGACGGTCGTCAACAGGTATCACACCGCGCTTGCGACGGGCGACAGCGCGGCTGCGCTTGCGCTCCTGGCTCCAGATGTAATGATTCTTGAAAGCGGCGGCGTGGAAACACGGGCGGAGTATCGGTCCCACCATCTTGCGGGAGACATCGCTTTTGCAAAAGGTGTGGCGGGTGTTCGCGCACCCCTGAAGATCCACATTGTGGGCGACGTTGCGTGGACGGTGGGGACGAGTACTACTCAAGGTCAGTACAAAACGCGGACAATCAACTCCGTTGGTGCCGAGTCGATGGTGCTTTCCCGAACCCGGGACGGCTGGAGAATTCGATCCATTCACTGGTCGTCCCGAAACAAGACGGCTCGTTGAGGGTTTGCGGAAATACAGTGCGGCTGAGACTTGACCCGATGGAGCGATTACGTGCTGCCGATACCCGCACGCAGGTGCTTCTGATCCTGCTCATTACAGGCCTGCTGACGCTTCTGCTGGCGCCCGCCGAGGCACTCGCCCACGGCGTTGCGGCGGGCGACAAGGGCTATATCCAGAATGTCTCCGGAATTCTTCCGATTCCGTTCGCCTATCTCGGCGCCAAGCACATGGTAACCGGGTACGACCACCTGCTCTTCCTGCTCGGCGTAATATTTTTTCTGTACCGGCTGAAGGACATCGGCGTTTATGTGACCCTGTTCGCAATCGGTCACTCGACAACGCTTCTGATTGGCGTGCTCACAGGCGTGACCGTGAGCGCGTACCTGATCGATGCCATCATCGGGCTGTCGGTGGTCTATAAGGCGCTCGACAACCTCGGCGCGTTCCGCCGCTGGTTCGGTTTCCAGCCGAACACCAAGGCGGCGACGCTCGTATTCGGATTGTTTCACGGCTTCGGACTGGCCACCAAGATTCTCGAGTTCCGGATTTCGCCGGACGGCCTGTTTGCGAATCTGATTGCGTTCAATGTCGGCGTGGAGATCGGTCAGTTGCTTGCGCTCAGCGCGATCCTCATCGCAATGACTTACTGGCGGCGTACGGGCAGCTTCGTGCGTCACGCATACACGGGCAATGTTGCCCTCATGAGTGCCGGCTTTCTGCTGATGGGTTATCAGCTCGCGGGTTACTACCTCACTCAGAAAGGATAGGGCGACTTTATGTCAGATATAAACTCAGTACCGGCGGCGGAAGGCGCCGCCGCTCCTGCAGAAATCCCTTCGTCGTACACGACTCTTCCCTCGTCCCGAAAACTGCTCCGCTCCACGGCGCTGGCGGCAGTAGTGGCCTTGTTGCTGCTGGTCACGGTGGTGCTGCCGGCCGAGTACGGTGTGGATGCAACTGGCATTGGCCGCGCGCTGGGGCTGACGGAGATGGGCGAAATCAAGGTTCAGTTGGCGAAGGAAGCAGCAGCCGACGTGGCTGCCGATGTCGCGGCCGGAGCGACACCGGCTACGGTCGGTGTGACTGCCCCGCGGTCGACCCCCGGCGCTAGCCCGGGCGCCCCCCCGCCGCGAGCTGCAAACGCCGCGGTTGGGTCATTGCCCCCAAGATCGATTCCGAACACTGCCGTTCCCGCAGTCGCGCCGCCGCCGGCGGCTTCGGCTATCGCTCCGAAGACCGATGAGGCAAGCGTCACGTTGCGACCAAACGAAGGCAAGGAAATAAAGCTGTCGATGCAGAAGGGCGCACGCGTGAACTATACCTGGTCGACCGACCGTGGCGTCGTGAACTACGACACACACGCAGACCGAACGGCGTCGCCGGCAATCAAGTATCACGGTTACGCAAAGGGCCAGGGCAAGGCGTCTGATACGGGAGTGCTGGTCGCGGCCTTCGACGGAATGCACGGATGGTTCTGGCGCAACCGCACGCGGGAGCCGCTCACTCTTACACTGCGAACGAGTGGCGATTACCGGGAGCTGAAGCGGATGGAGTGAGGGGGCATGCAGATTCGCCTGAACGCCGTAGGTGAAATGTCGTCGCGGCCCGCGCTTCAGGTCACTTCGCAATCACCCCTGCAACGCCGTGAATCGCGTGATGACCCCTGTATTTTACGGGCCTCAGAAACTCATAGACGCGGGCGGCGATAACAGTCGCTGCAATCGGCGCAACCCAGTAGATCCAGTGATCGACCCACACATTTCCGGCGATAGCAGGCCCGAGTGATCGCGCTGGATTCATCGACGCGCCGGTAAGCGGGCCGCCCATCATCGCGCAAAAGCCAACGGTGAGCCCGACTGCGAGAGCCGCGAATCCATCCTTCGCGCGCGCATCCGTCGCGACCGCCATGATGACGAACATCAGCGCAAAGGACAACAGCCATTCCACGGCGAACGCCCGCGCGGTCGAAATCGAAGGGATTGTCGCCCCCATGCTCCCGACGTCGCCGAGGATTCCGTACAACGCCAGCGATGCCAGCGTTGCCCCAACACATTGAGCAATGACGTAGGGAACCACCTCACGAGCAGGAAAGCGTCGCACCGACCAGAAACCCAGCGTTACTGCCGGATTGAGGTGAGCTCCCGACAAATGACCGACCGCGTAAATCATCGCCACTACGACAAAACCGAAGGCGATTGCGACACCCGCGTGACCGATTATTCCCTGGCTCGCTGCATTCACCATGACAGCACCGGGGCCCACAAAAACGAGAAAGAACGTTCCGATGAGCTCGGCGATCCAGCGTCGGGCATCGGCGTGGCCATTCATTCTTTTTTCCCGCCGGCGCGAAGATGCTCCGCGAACTCAATCGGCAGTCCGGCCTCGACAATTCCCTCCGCTGCTCGTTCGATATCATACTCGACACGTGCAAAGCCGACGACTGGAACGTTACCCGCCATATCGAGAACGACGTAGCAGGCACGTGGATCACCTCCCTTGGGCCGCCCCACGCTGCCGGTGTTGATGAAATGAATCCCATCGACAACCCTGTGCCACGGCACGTGAGTGTGCCCGAAGCAGATTACGTCTCCCGATCTGGCACCAGCCTGCTGTGCCATTTTCTGTAGAAAGCCGTCTGAACGATCTTCAGTGACGTAAATGAGGTTGCTCACCGGCGTCGCATGAAAGAGCATGATCGTCGGACCGGCCAGATGCCCGCCGCCGGGCCGAATGTCGATGCGGAACGGAAGTCCGCCCAGGAATGATTTAGTCTCTCCCGATACTGCGCGGCGTGTCCACTCATAACTGATGTGCGCGAGTTCCTCATCGCGCGGAGTGTCAGCTCTGCATCCACAATGTTTGTAGTCGGTGGCGACCGTGGAGTCGTAGTTGCCGGCGACTCCGGGTATCCCGTCGTTCCTCAGGCGGGCGACACATTCGTTCGGCCACGGCGCGTAACCGACGAGGTCGCCTAGGTGGTAAACTCCCGCTGGCGTTCCCCCGGCGATGTCGCCGAGCACCGCTTCAAGCGCCGGTAGGTTCGCGTGGATGTCGGAGATGAGAGCGTAAGTGCGATTCAGCATGGGTCGGATTCCCTCTCCTTGAGTTGGCGTGATGCAAGGTCGCGCTCGCGGCCGAGAGAGTCGATTCCCGCGAAGCAGGAGCGCACGCAGTTGATGAGCGTCCGGTGGACGGTGTTCGCGGGGCCGGCGAGGCGGTAGTGCGCGTACTTCCACTCCCGCGTCACCTCAACGAGATCCGCGTTTCTGAGCAGCGCGAGGTGTCTCGAAACCATCGGCTGCGGCAGGTCGAGGATCGTCACGATATCGCAGACGCAGAGTTCGCCCGCCACCAGAATGTTGAGAATTCGGAGGCGGGTCGGATCGGCGAACGCTTTGAACAGAGTCTCGACATCGTCAATGCTGCCCGGAGTACCCGGATGAAGAAGTCTCATATATGCTAAAGCGAATATGAAGTGCTTTCCACGGCTCCGGAAGCGCTATTTCGTGGCTAATCGTTCAGGCTTTGAGTCTCTACCCCGCTAGAGGGACCAGGATGTGATTCTCGCCGATCGACCCGATCATCTTCTCAACGGATGAGCAGAAGCGTCACTTCGGTAACCCAGGCGGAGTCATTAGCGGAAGAGGGCGCGTGCAAGCGCGAGCCCGCTGGCGGTGGCAAGCAGACAAAGTGTAACACTCAGAAACACGTAGAGCAGGGCTCGTAGATATTCTCCCTCGCTGGCGAGGCCCACCGTCTCGATACTGAATGCAGAAAACGTTGTGAACCCTCCGCAAAAACCCACGATGAGCAGGCCGCCTAGCGCCGAGGAAGGTTCAGCATTCGTGAAGCGCGGCACCAGAAGTCCGACAATGAGGCAGCCCACGACATTCACCGCGAGCGTGCCGTAAGTGAATCCGGCCGCGCTGGATCGCTGCACCGTTCCCGCCAGCAGGTACCGAAGGACCGAACCCAGAGCCCCGCCCACGGCGATGGCGAGAATTGTCATGACGAAACAATAGCATTCTCACGTTCATCCCAATAACCTCGGTTATTCACCGTCTGACAACCGAGCGCGCAAATCAGACGTCGGAACTTCTCCCAAAGCTTTCGGTGAGAGGACTTCGAGCAATAAGACCGCATCGCGCCAGAGCCACGCCGTGCTGGAAATACGAAGGCCGGCGTCGCGAACCGCCGTTATTGTATCGCGATCAAAATGCTCTCCCCATAATGGTGCTGTCACTCGCGTGACTGCTGCGGCAATTGCGCCGAGCACGCCACCGGGGCGAACGTGCTCGAGCATCAGGAACGGCGCTCCATCGCGAAGCACGCGGCTCACTTCTCGCAGGCCTTCGACGGGATTACGTACTTCGCAGAATACCAGCGCCTCGGCGCCCCAGTCGAACGTCGCGTCGCGGAACGGGAGGCTTGATACGTCGGCAACGACCAGCAATACGCACGCCCCACTCGATTCCGCCGCTCCCTCGAAAAGCTTCTGCTTTGCGGTCACCATGTTGGCAGGTGATACGTCGGTTGCGATGATCAGAGCCGCCGGGTAATGCGGGAAGCTGCCCCCGGTTCCAACGCCGATCTCAAGACCCCTCGCTTTGCTTCGCAGAGAATCCCGCGACTCGTGTCCGCTTGCCGTGTATGCGGGAACGAGTTTCCACAAAGCCGCTCTCCAGCGCCTGAGGGCGCCTTCGAGTGGTCGCGTCAGAATGTCATAATGAACAAGCGGCATCATGGGAATTGTCTTTCGACCTGCGATCCGGGTGACGGGCATTTGTCGGCGTCACGTTTCAGCAAATCCGAGTCCTTCCGTCTCGAGAACGCGCGGGTGCTTCTTCATCCGACTCGCAGCAGCCGGCAGGTTTGCATGTCCACAGTCAGTCACCGGCTACCCCCCTCCCACTGACTGCGACGGAATAGCCCCTCCGATATATTCCCCCCGGCCATCATGCCATCACCAAGACCCCCCCGGCCGTTCATTCCCTCCCTGCGTTCCAAGATCGGCGCCGGTCTGGTCGCCGCGCTGCTGATCCTGGTCGTCGGCGCCATTTCGGTGTACTCCGTTCAGCGCGCATCGAACTCGTCGGCGCTCGTCGAAAAAACAGGCCGGGTACTGCTCGAACAGGAGCAGCTGCTGTCGGCGCTCAAGGATGTCCAGAGCGGATCGCGAAGCTTTGTCGCAATCGGCAAGGACGAGTTCCTGGGCCCGTATGACACCGCGGTAAAGGAGGTGTCCGCGTCCCTGGCAAGGCTGCGCAGGATGACCGCCGACAATCCACTCCAGCAACAGCGGCTCGACACCCTCGAGAGTGTTGCGCGGGAGAGAGTCGAGCTCAGCGATCAGATCATACTCATCAGGCGAACCCAGGGATTCGAGATGGCGCGCCTGCTGCTCGGTACCGGCCAGTCGACGATGGTGATGGATCACGCCCGTGCCCTGCTGGAGATGATGGAGGCCGAAGAGCGCGCGTTGCTGGCGCGCCGCACCGCCGATCTCCGAGCCGACCAGCGACTCGCGGTTATCGTGATTGCGGTTGGAAGCTTCATGGCCTTTCTCATCTCACTACTCATCAACCGCTCGATCAGGCGGGATGTGATCGATCGTGAGGCACAGCAGAAGCTGATCGAGCGTCAGTCATCAAAACTTCAGAAACAGTCCAACACGCTCGAAACCCAGCAATCCGTGCTCGCCCGGCAGCTCGCCGAACAACAGGCGCTGGCGAGTCAGAATTCGGCGCTGCTCAATTCAACCGAAGCCGGTTTTTACGGCATGAACCCAAAGGGCGAGTGTACCTTCATCAATCGCGCGGGAGCGGCGATGCTTGGCTATGCGCCGGACGCGCTCGTCGGCCGCGATATGCACGCGACCATTCATCACCACCGGGCCGACGGATCCGCGTACCCGCTGGCTGAATGCACGATGAATTCCGCATCGCGCACAGGCCAGAGCGCGCGGAACGATGAAGAGGTGTTCTGGCGGAACGATGGAACTGCAATGCCAGTCGAGTACTCTACATCTCCCATACAGGAAAACGGCGAGTTACGCGGGGCGGTGGTCGCATTTGCCGATATCTCCGCACGAAAACGCGCAGACCGCATCGTCGCCGAGAGTGAGGAACGCAAGGCGGCTGTGCTCAGGTCGACACTCGACTCCATCATCAGCATCGATGCGGATGGAATTGTGTTCGAATTCAACCGCGCCGCTCAGGAAACTTTCGGATATACCTACGAGGAGGCCATTGGGAAGCCGCTCGGCGATCTCATCGTTCCGGAGCGGCTGCGCGAGGCGCACCGTGCAGGAATGGGACGCTACCTGAACACCGGCACCGCTCATATCCTCGGGAAGCGCCTGGAGCTTCCGGCCATGAGGCGCGACGGCACCGAGTTTCCCTCGGAGCTGACGATCACCCGGACGGATATTGACGGGACCCCGGCGTTCATCGGCGTTCTCCGCGACATCACCGCCAGAAAAAAAGCCGACGCCGAGCGCGAGCAGCTGATTGCGGCACTCGCCCGCAGCAATCAGGAGCTCGACCAGTTTGCCTATGTCGCCTCGCACGATCTGAAAGCCCCGCTGCGCGGGATTGCCAACCTCTCACAGTGGATCGAGGAGGATCTGGGAGGAGCACTGAACGGTGAGAGCAAGAGCCAGATGGAAATGCTGCGCGGACGGGTTCACCGCATGGAAGCTCTGATCGACGGCATCCTTCAGTACTCGCGGGCAGGGCGTGTAAGAGCCCGGCCGGAGGCAGTGGACACCGGATTGCTGGTCGCCGAGGTGATCGACCTGCTCGCTCCCGGGCCGAACGTCGTAACCGATGTTATTCCCGGGATGCCGGTCGTAAACACAGAGCGGGTTCCCCTGCAACAGGTGTTGCTCAACCTCATCGGCAACGCTATCAAGCACACCGGCAGGATTGACCCCGTGATTAGTATTCGCTGGGCCGATGCGGGTGAGCTTGTGGAGTTCACGGTGAGCGACAATGGGCAGGGAATCGCGCCGCAATACCACGATCGGATATTTGCCATATTTCACACGCTGGAAGCCCGCGATAAAGTGGAAGGCACTGGTATCGGCTTGTCGGTCGTGAAAAAAATGGTCGAATCCAAAGGAGGGCGTGTCTGGCTCGAATCTGATGTCGGACTGGGCTCGACTTTCCATTTCACCTGGCCGAGGAATGAGGTTACCGAGGAGTGAGGCGATGGGCGAGCGCGTGTTGAATATCCTGCTGGTGGAGGATGATGAAGTCGATGTGATGAACGTTCGGCGTGCGTTCGAGAAAAATCACGTGTCGAACCCTCTGTTCGTCGCCGGTAACGGCCTGGAGGCGCTCGAGATGTTGCGAGGCGACGTCGTGCCGAAAGAGAGACGTCTCGTCCTTCTCGATCTCAACATGCCGAAGATGAACGGCATCGAATTTCTCGAAGCGCTTCGCGCCGACGCCGATCTGTCGAGCACGCCGGTGGTGGTGTTGACGACCTCCAACGACGATCAGGACAAGATCGATGCATACAACCTGAATGTTGCCGGATATCTCCTCAAGCCAGTGACGTTCAGCAGTTTCTGCGAACGGATGGCCGCCCTGAACAAGTACTGGACGCTGGTGGAGATGCCGTAAGGCCGACTCATGGATACCGTGCTGCGTGTTCTCGTAGTGGATGATGATGAGATCGACCGCATGGCAGTGAGGCGTGCGCTCAAGGCCTCGGCAATAGACGTTTCCGTCGTTGAAGCGAACAACGCGGATAGCGCAATTCGGCATCTCGAAGCGGCGCGGTTCGACTGCGCAATCCTCGACTACCGTATGCCCGGCAGCGACGGCCTCGAGGTTGTACGGAAGGCGCGAGCGAAGGGAATACTCATTCCCTTCATCATGCTGACGGGTTTTGGTGACGAGCAGACAGCGGTCGAGTTGATGAAAGCCGGGGCTGCCGATTACATACCCAAGAGCATGTTGACGCCGGAGCGCCTGGGCCAGAGTCTGCGAAGCGTGGTGCGTGTCCATCAAGCTGAGATCGAGGCTAACCGGGCAGACGGAGAGCTGCGTCGCTATGCGATGCAGCTGCGGTCAGTAGCGCAGGCAGCAATCGAGATCAACTCCACGCTCGCCGTCGACGCCATGCTCCAGGCAACGACTGAGAATGCGCGACGCATCCTGAACGCGAAACGAGCGGAAACCCGGCTCGCTGTAGATGGCAACGCAACGTCGAATGCGGTTCTCGAAGGACAAACAGCCCTGTGGCTTGCGACTGCGCCTGGCGAAAACGAGCACGAGCTCACTTCCTGGGCCGATGCCACGCGCGACTCGATGCCCGCGCTGACGCCGGAGATAATTGCCGCGCTTGCCGCCGGCCAGGACATACCCACGCTTCCGCCGTCGGAAATGGCTATGCGGCCTTTCAGTACGCTTTCCGCGGATTTGATGGGGCGCGACGGACAGATGCTCGGCGTGATTCAGCTGTGGGACAAAAAAGAGGGGGACTTCGATGAATCTGACGAAGCCGTTCTGACCCAGCTTGCGCAGCTTGCTTCGGTGGCGCTGGAAAATGCCCGCCTTTTCAAGGCTGCTCAGGAAGCCACGAGGGCACGCGATGACCTTGTCGCGATCGTGTCTCACGACCTGAGGAATCCGCTGCATACGATTCACATGGCGGCATCCTTTCTTCTGGAAGTTGCGCCTGCGACAGATCGCCGGGTGATGGCGCGGAGGCAGCTCGAGGTAATTCAGCGCGCGGCGACGCGGGCAAACCGCCTCATCAAGGATCTCCTCGATGTTGCGCGTATTCAGGCAGGGGGTCTGGCCGTCGATCCGGTTTCGGTGGACGTTAACTCACTGGTGCTCGAAGCCATGGAGTCGGCTTCGCCCCTTGCGGGCGCAAGCCAGATAAACGTGCTGACGGATGTGGAAGCAGGCGCCGGCAGCGCGCGAGCCGACCGCGAGCGGGTGCTGCAGGTATTTGCCAATCTGATCGGTAACGCCATCAAATTTACTCCAAAGGGTGGAGAGATCAGGATTCAGGCAAAGGCTGCCGGTGCGGAGGTGAATTTCACCGTCGTCGACACCGGACCCGGCATTCCGCAGGAGAATCTGGCCCACGTATTCGACCGGTACTGGCAGGCAAAGTCCACCGCAAAACTGGGCACTGGTCTTGGGCTGTCGATCGCGAAAGGAATTGTGGAGGCACACGGTGGCCGCATCTGGGTAGAGAGTCCTCCACAGAGCGGCGCCGCGTTCAGTTTTACTTTGCCGGCGGCACCGTAGCGGTACCAACTACAGGGATCTCACAGATGAAACTTGTTCTGCAGTTAATGGTCGCTGGCGCGGCCCTGACGGTTGCTGCGTCGTCCATGCAGGCGCAGGCGCCGTGGCCCGTGGTGTACAAGGATGCCAACGTGAGTGTCGCTTTCGATACCGCCAACGCGAGCAGGAACGCGGACGGCTCGTACATGACTCGCACCCGATGGGATTACGCAAAACTGCACGCTCTCGAAAGCCGGCGGCCATACATGGCGATGACGGAAGTCGCGTTGATCCGCTGCACCCCGGTGCGCATCAAGCGGCTCACTGAGTCGTTTTATTCGGCTAACGGAGCTGTCGTCAGAGAAGGGGTCATGCCGAGCCAGGAGGACATACGGTTCATGAACTGGGACCGGTTCAAGCCGCGGTCGGAAGGATCGAGAGCGTTCAGCAACGTGTGCGCCAACATCGCACGCCGGAATCGTGCGCGACGCTAGTTACCCGCGGATACTGGCAGCGCGAACGAGTAGTGAATAACGGGCGACGCGACCCATCATGACGCACTGGACGACGAAGCTGATTCATTCCGATGCGGAATACGCGGAGGGATTCGAGTCACTCGTCACACCGGTGTTTCGGGGCTCGACCACCGTTTTCCCTCGCGCCGCCGACGTAAAGGACGACTGGCGGCATGAAGCGGGCTACAGCTACGGGCTCTTCGGGACGCCGACGACACGTGAGCTGGCGTCGCGGATTGCGGAACTGGAGAAAGGTGAGCGGACATTTCTGACTCCCGGTGGCCAGGCTGCGATCGCACTCATCTACTTCGCATTTACAAGCGCGGGAGACCACGTGCTTGCCCCCGACAGCGCGTATGGCCCCAATCGCGCTCTGGATCACGTGCTCCGGCGGTTCGGCGTCGAGGTCGAATACTATCCCCCTCTCGAGGGATTTGAACTCGAGGCGCGGATGCGCCCAAACACGCGACTGATCTGGTGTGAAAGTCCGGGTTCGATCACGATGGAGGTTCAGGACGTCCCGGCTATCGCGGAAGTCGCACACCGGCACGGTGCACTTGTCGCGCTCGACAACACGTATGCGGCGGGGATCTACTTCGATGCCTTCGCCCACTCAGTCGATGTCACGATGCAGGCAATCACCAAATACATCGGCGGGCACAGTGACCTGATCCTCGGCTCGGTGACAGTCAGGGACATGGCCCTTTACGAAAAACTGGGTCGAGTGCACGGCTTGCTCGGGCTCGGCGTGTCGCCCGATGACTGCTCACTCGCGCTGCGCGGTATGCAGACGCTGGCTGTCAGGCTGTCGGCGCTGGAGATAAGCGCGCTCGAGGTTGCTCGCTGGCTCGCAGTTCATCCGGCGATCGCAACCGTGTTGCACCCCGCTCTGCCTTCCTGTCCGGGTCACCCAAACTGGACGCGCGACTTTACCGGCTCGGCAAGCCTGTTCTCGATAGTATTCGTCGAAGGCACCGAGCGGGACACGATCCTCGGGTTTATCGATGCCCTCGCGTTATTCAAGGTGGGTTTCAGCTGGGGTGGTGTCACGAGCCTCGCCGTTCCTGGCTTTGATCTGAAACGAAGCTACGAAACCGGCTACGGAGACCGTCTGGTCCGTCTCAACATCGGTCTCGAAAATGTAAGTGACCTGATCTCGGATCTGGATCAGGCTTTGAGTGGCGCTGGATTGGGATCACCCCGTCAGGGTCCGGAGCATGCAGGTTAATGCTGCACGTAGTTTGCATGGATCAGCAGGTGACGAGCCGGGTATTCCGTTCGTCGTGTCACCACATGTGCAGAGTCAGGGTAGTTAACCAATGAGATCACGTCTGGCCGCATTCGTCCTTGCACCTCTTCTGACCGCTATTTCCGGTTCGGTGAGCCTGGCGCAGGGGATCGACCCGCAGTGCCCTTCCGGATCGTTCAACGCCGGCGGCACTCCGAACAACACAAAGATCGCGCAGGACGCCTGCCAGAAAGCGATCGATCTCTTCAAGTACACGGCGCCGCAGCTTGGGGCCGTCCTTGCAGGAGGAAGTGCGACTCAGGGGATCACGGGCACGCTGGGCGGCCTCGGTCATTTTTCGATCGGCCTGCGTGGCAACGCGTTACGGGCGTCGCTTCCCGAGGTAGACCGGGTGGTTCCGTCGACCCGTGGCGCTCAGTCGAGCACGTACTCGCTCGACAACAAGCCGGCGGGTTTCGTCACGGGCGACCTTGCACTGGGAATTTTCCGAGGGCTGCCGCTCGGCCTTACCAACGTCGGCGGCCTCGATCTGCTCGTCAGTGCTTCATATGTCCCGAACTACACGCAGGGTGCCTTCGATGTCACCCTGCCCGGCGGGGCGTGGAAGCTGGGATATGGGGGCAAGCTCGGCCTCGTGCAGGAAACCGCGCTGATTCCCGGTGTGTCCATCAGCTTTCTGGAGCGTGAGTTGCCGCGGGTAGACATCGCTGGTGTGTCGGGGGAGGACATGCTGTTCCTTGACAGTCTGCAGGTTCGCTCCAGATCGTGGCGTGCCGTAGCCGGCAAAAGTCTCCTGTTTCTGGGAGTTGGTGGGGGATTCGGGCAGGATACCTACAATAACAACGCTGCGATTCGAGTGAGTGTGGCGCCGCGGCCCACATCGGAGGGAGGTAGCGGAGGCCCGATCATGCTCACCCAGAAGCTGAAACGGAACAACGTCTTCGGCAGCGTATGGTTCACGTCGCAGGTACTTCGAATAGTCGCGGAGATAGGGCGGGTGAGCGGCGGAACGGTCGACACCTTCAACCAGTTCGATGGCGCTCAGCCCGCAGACAACCGAACCTACGGCTCTATTGGATTCAGCTTCGGCAGGTAGACGGCTGTTGAGTTAATCCACGAAATCCCGCACCTGCCTGTAGGTAGGTGCGTGCACGAGAAATTCGATGTGGTTGATGCACGCGCTTTCATTGTTTGTAGCGCCGGAAAGCGGGACGCTCTGATCGGGATTGATTGTCAGGTCGCAGGGTGAACGCCATGTGGCGTAACGGGTCAATCCTGGGGTTTCATCTCCCACGTTGAGCGCCGCGAGAAACGGGGAACCGATCTGAATTTCCCTGCACGGCGTGAAGCTGCAGTTATCGGCGGTATCCGTTCCGTGATTCGGTCCGGCGAGCGAAACCCACGCCTCCACCTTCGACGCCCCCCCGAGATTCCTGAGATAGTAGCGCGAAGAGATGCTGCCCATGGAGAAGGCCACGATATCCACTTTTACAGCGCCTGTGCTGGCGATGATTCCGTCCACTTGCGCACGAATCTCCTCAGCGCTCGTGGCATTGGATGCCGTAAAGCTGTAATTGTAGGAATACAATTCCTGATCCAGCCAGCCGTCGGCCTTGAACAAAGCCTTGAGATCTTGCCAGTTGCCGCCGTTGCCGCCGTAGCCATGGACAAACAGAATCGGGTCGTGCCGGAGCGCGGGCAATGCGACCGGCCCGGTGGCGGACTCGCCGCAGCCAGTGGCTACAACCAGCGCTGCCAGGATGAGAGGTTTTCGTAGGCGTGTCATTATCTGTTGAGGCTTCAGTGGTGGGTTTGCGAAATACAAAGAAAACACACGGTGCGGCTGCCGCCAATTCTTTTCGGCAATGGATGGCGGTTCCATTAACTGACGATTAACCCCTTATTACTTCGGGACAAATGCCTGCATAAATTTGAAATAAAGCACTTTATGGCCGGGCGTTTGCCTATAGTTACGACGTTGTTCAACCCCGGAGCTTTCCGCAATGATGCTGCTCGAATCGCAATCAAAAAAACAGCGCATGGCCGGCGGCACCGTCGCGAGCGTTGTCTTTCACTCGTCGCTGGTGCTCTTTGCGGTCTACGCCACGGCTCGTGCCGGTGTGCCTGATGTCAACGAGAAGCGGCAACAGAAGGTAAATTTCGTCAAGACTGCCGAGCCGCCCCCACCTCCGGTAGTAAAGAAGGATGAGCCGCCTCCACCCCCGCCAAAAGCGAAGCCGAAGAAGCCGCCACCGCCAAGCGATCACCGGCCGACTCCGCTTCCGCCAGCGCCCAAGGCTGAGATCGCTCCGCCCAAGGGCTTCAAGGTTCTCGAGGCGCCGGTCAACATCCCCACCACGATTCCGACTATCGACCTTTCAGCGAAGGCGACGAACGAAGCCGATTTTTCCGGCAAAGGCGTCCGTGGTGGAAGCTCGGATGGAGTGGCGGGCAGCAGCGGCACCAAGGAGGGTGCAGCGGGCGGTGTCGACACCAACAAGAACTACGCTGAGTTTGAGGTCGAGCGTCAGGTCACCGCAATCTCGGGAACGTCGGTGGCCTATCCAGAGGGTCTCAGGTCGTCAGGGGTTCAGGGGCAAGTGCTCGCCCAGTTCGTTGTCAACGAAAGCGGCCGGGTCGAGACGGCTACCTTCAAGGTGCTCAGCTCTTCAAACCCTCAATTCACCAGCGCGGTGAAGAATGCGCTCAGCCGGATGCGCTTTCGTCCGGCTCAGATTGGCAAGACCAATGTGTCTCAGGTAGTACAGCAGGCCTTCGTGTTCAAACTCGACGCCTGAAGCGGGACTGGTCTGCATCTCATGGCAAGGTCCGGCGAAAGCCGGCCCTTTTTCATTTCCGGGATGTAGATTCTTTCGACCCCAAAAGGAGATTTCGATTGCGTTTTTCAGGCCTTGTCCGTTGGCGGCGCAGTATTGCGCTCGCATCGCTGGTGGCGGGTGCGTCGGGCATGGCCGATGGTGCCGATGCCCAGACGACATCGCGCGGTCCCGTGAGCGGCTCGCGAGCGGCCAGCCTGGTGATCCGCAACGCTACAATTGTCGACGGAAACGGCACACCGGCGTCGGGCCCGGCAGATATAGTCGTTCGAGGAAATCGCATTACCGATGTCGTGTGGCTCGATCCTGTCGCTTTGAAATCCGGCACGGCAAAGCGGCCGTCGGGCGATACCGAGATCGACGCGACGGGAAACTACGTGCTTCCGGGGTTGATCAACGGGCATGCGCATGTCCAGGATGAACGCGGAGGCATTCCTCAGCCTCTCGACTATGAGCTAAAACTCTGGTTGGCTTGCGGCATCACCAGCGTGCGCGAAGTAGGCGCTGATGACACAGGCAAACTCATTGCGCTACGCGGCCGAAGCCAGCGCGGGGAAATCGCATCGCCCCGCATTTTCGTTTACGCGCGGTTCGGCGCACCGCCTTTTCCGCGCACGCCTGAAGCGGCTCGTGCGCGCGTGCGCGAACTGAAGCGTATGGGCGCCGATGGAATCAAGAGCACTGGAATCGATCGAGACTTGATGACGGCGATGGAAGACGAGGCGAAGAAAGTCGGGCTTCGCGTTGCCCACCATGCCGGCGTCGAGGAAACGAATGCCTGGGACGACATACGGCTGGGCACGACGAGCATCGAGCACTGGTATGGCATTCCCGACGCTGCGCTGATTGACGGCGGTCAGAGGTTTCCCGCGACCTATAACTACCGGAACGAAGTCGATCGGTTCAGATATGCGGGACGGCTGTGGCGGGAGGCCGATCCCGACAAGCTCCTGAAGGTTCTGGATGGCATGGTCGCGGCCAGGGTTGCCTGGATGCCGACCCTTGATATCTACGAGGCGAGCCGTGACCTCCAGCGCGCGCAGACCCAGCCATGGTTCAAGGATTATCTGCACCCGACGCTGGAGAAATATTTCCGGCCCGACGCCGCCAACCACGGCTCGTATTTCTTTGGATGGACGTCGACCGACGAAACGTTCTGGAAGGAGAACTACCGGATATGGATGAACGCGTTGCGCGAATTCGAGCGTCGGGGCGGCCTCAT
Source organism: Gemmatimonadaceae bacterium (assembly GCA_037721215.1). Classification (NCBI taxonomy): domain Bacteria; kingdom Pseudomonadati; phylum Gemmatimonadota; class Gemmatimonadia; order Gemmatimonadales; family Gemmatimonadaceae; species Gemmatimonadaceae bacterium. The sequence goes on along the minus strand of JBBJNV010000010.1, from coordinate 89,260 downwards.
CGGTGCCGGCGATGATGCGGGATTCATCTATCAGCTATACGGATTCGGGCTCATTCGCGAGCTCGAGCTGCACGAAGAGGCCGGCTTCAGCCCGATAAAGGTCATCCAGCATGCAACCGGTAACAATGCGAAGATCCTCGGCGAAGAAGCGCGGCTGGGCCGGGTGCGCGCTGGATATCTCGCCGATCTGATAGTAGTAAAGGGGAATCCGCTGGAGAATCTCAAGGTTCTCTACCCAACCGGGATCGAGGACATCAAAGACGGGAAAGAGGTTCGCACTGGCGGCGTTGAGTGGACGATTAAAGATGGGATCCCATATAATGGACCGAAGCTGCTGGCCGAGGTAAAGGAGATTGTCCGGCAGGCACGTGCGACGCAGGGAAGGTCTGGGCAGTAGTCAGTTTCTCATGGTGAATCGACCTCCGGAAATCTGGTACGGATCACATCCGCCAGTTCCCCCCGGGACGCGACGCCGAGTTTGAGGAAGATGTTGGACATATGGGTGCTCACCGTCCGGGCAGATATGTCGAGCTTACTCCCTATTTCCCGGTTGGATTTTCTGCGGGCCACCATGCGTGCAATCTCAAGCTCACGCCCGGTTAGGCCCCCCGCGCCGGCGACAAGCGTGCGCGACGGCGGACGCACCCCCAGTTTCCTGATTTCCTCACGCACTTCGGTGAGTGCAGTCGCTGCGTGCAGCCTAGCAAAGACGTCGTGCGCGCGTCTGAACTCACGCATTGCGCCATCGCGATCGCCGTTGTCGCGGAGCGCCCACGCGAGAATGCGGCGGACGCGCGCGGCTGAGTCGGGATAGGGAATCGATTCGAGGGTTTCCGCAGCAGCCCGCAGAAGTGGAATCGCTGCCTCGGAGTTTGCATCGCGAAGCAACAGCAGCATTCCGTCACATGCGTCTGCCATTGCCAGCCCGAGCCGATTGCCAAGACGAGTGGCGTCACGCCTCATTCTCACGGAATGGCGTTCGGCGCGTTCGAAGTCTCGTATCCAGAGTGACGCTTCACCGACCACCGGCAGCAGGAACTGAAGCGACCATGCCAGATATCCGGACCTGTCGGCGATCTCCATACCCGCCTCGCCGATCCTTATCGCCTCGGCAAAATTGTTGGTCTCGAGGTAATAGGCAGCCAAGCCCATGTGTGTCGGTGCCAGCGTCGGCACGTTGATCCGGGAATCGTCTGATCCCGCCCCCGACAATTGCCACGCCTCATCGAAGTAAGTTTTCGCCTTGGCGAGATCACTCCGCCACAAATGGATTAGCCCGGTCCATACCAGCAATCGCGGCAACAGGGCGCGCTGACGGAGCGACCGAGCGAGTGCGATCGTTCTCTCGCCGGTCGCCAACCCCGCATCCCAGTCTCCCGTGGTGGACGCGTATTGCACTGAGAGCTCCGCAGACCACAGCGCGAGGAGGGGTGATTTAAGCCGTGCCGCGAGGTGCTCGCTCTCGCGAATGTGTTTGATCATGCCCGCGGCGTCGCTGGTGAGGCCGGCAAGTACTGCCATGCCCCAGTGCGCCGTCCACTCCAGCATCAGATCTTTCGAGCTCACCGCCAGCTCGACTGCTTTCCTGCCATGGAAAAGGGCGACATCGGCGGGCCCCGTCCATGCATAGAGGAGCAGCAACGCCCGATGTGCGCGAGCCAGCAGCGGCGTGCTGTTGGCGGCCTCCGCGGCCTGCAATGCACACTCCATTTCCGCTTTGGCATCATCGAGTCTTCCCAGATCCTGGAAGCACATGCCCCTGGCGAGATGCAGCCGCATCACTACGGCGTTGTCGGGCGAGCCGCCGACGCCGTTGAGCCCGTCCGTGTAATGGGCGAGGGCCTCGTCGTACCGCCCGTCCCAATAACATGCGAGGCCCATTCGATGCTCGATCACCGTGACGGCGTTGTGGTTCCCCGCCGCGACCGCTTTCTGACGCGCCGTCTCCCACAGCGCCAGCGCACCTTCATAGTTGCCAAGCCTCTGGCGGGCTCTCGCCAGACTCCTCACAATTTCGTCCCGGTCGATCGAGCCATCATCGAGGTTGTCGATCTGCTCGAGTGCCGATCCGAGAAAATCCGCAGCTTCACGATTCGCGTACGTCTGAAGCGCCATGCGTCCCGCTTCGCCGAGGTACTGGATGGCCTTGGGCGCCATCGATGTGGAGCGGGTGAAGTGGAATGCAAGCTCACCCGCGTGGGCAAGGGATTTCTTTCCGTAGTATTTCTCGAGGGCTTCCGCAACGGCCGCATGAAGAAGGCGTGAGCGGGCGTGGCCAAGCGACGAATAGGTCACCTGCTGCATGATCGGGTGCATGAAATCGTAGGCTGGACCGGCGGGGCCCTCGACTTCGACTAGTACGCGTTCGGCACAGAGCTCGTCCACCGCTTCGGCAACGAGTGCGTCGGACGTTCGCGACAGCGCAACCAGTTGCGCGAATGTCACCCGCGTCCCGACAACCGCAGCAAGGTTTGCGAGTTCACGCGCAGATGCCGACAGCCGGCCGAGCCGCGACGCAACGGCATCGCGCACTGTTGGCGGCAGCTGAAGCGACTCTACCTCCCACCCTGTCCACCGGCCGTCCTGCTCGCGAAGCACCGCGGATTCGACGAGCCACTTGAGAGTTTCCTCAACGAAGAAGGGATTGCCACGCGTCCATCCATAGAGGAGAGCCGTGAATTGCCGGATGGTATCGGGATCGACACCGAACATCTCGCGCAGCATTTCGCCGACATCGGTTTGGGCCAGCGGTCCGACGCGGCAGCACGTCGCCGCGCCGAGTTTCACCAGTGATTGCTCGGTGGTGCGCAGCATCTGATTCGAATCGCGCTCTGTTTCGTTGTATGAGGCAAGGAGCGCGATGCGGTGTCCAGAAATTTGACGGGCCACGAAGTGGAAAAGCTCGAGCGAGGCGGCGTCGGCCCACTGCAGATTCTCCAGTACCAGACACAGCGGCTGTCGCGCGGCAAACCGTCCGAGGAACTGCGTGAAATTCCAGAGCAATCGCGATTTGAGCTCCGATGGATCAGCGCCCGCGCCCGCGCTTGTTCGGCTTCCTGATGACGACAGGGCGGGAAACAGATATGCGAGCTCAGCGGTTCCCCCGCGCGACAGAACAGACAGCGCGCCGGGTTCCAGTTGTCTCAGCGATGGCAGTAGTGCGTCGGCGAAGAGCGAGTATGGGATGCCCGTTTCGACGGCATATGCTCTGCCGAGCACGACGTTCCATCCTTCGCGGGTGGCTTTCTCAGCAGCGGAGGCCAGGATGCGGGTTTTGCCAACGCCGCCGTCGCCGGACACGAACATCGTCGACCCATTGCCCGATGTTGCGGCGCGAAGAACCGCCTCCATGAGCGCCAGCTCAGCTTCTCGTCCGATCATCGGAGCCGTACGCGGCTGCATTATATCGACCTTGTTAAGGACATGAGTAAAAGAGGGTTGCTGGCCCGGGCAGCTTGCGCAATAATATGCAACCACAGGTACGGCGATGTTCCGAGTAGACTCGCCGCCTCGGCCGTTCGGCACCGATGGACATCGAAGTCCTTACATGACATGAGGCCCTCATCGTGACGCAAGGCGATAGGCCCGCTGGTGAGGGCGCAGAGACTCTTTACGATCTTCCCGCGAGATATCGGGTGGAGCGTGAGCTTGGACGCGGCGGAGTGGCCACTGTGTACCTGTGCACAGATGGCCGCGACGGCGGCCTTGTGGCGGCAAAGGTGCTTCGATCCGAATACGCTAACGCGGTCGCTGCCGAGAGATTTTTGCGCGAAGTGGAATTCATTGCGAACTTCGACCACCCGTTCATTCCAAAGGTGATCGACAGCGGAGTGGCGGGTGGTCTGCCGTTTTATGTGATGACGTACGTGGAGGGTGAGTCAGTCAGGTTGCTGATCGATCGCCACGGGCAGCTTCCCGTCAACGAAGCAGTTCGAGTTGCGCGGGAAGTGATGAAGCCGATGGGGTACGCCCACAATCGCGGCGTCATCCATCGCGATATAAAGCCTCACAACATCATCGTTTCACCCTCCGGGGTTTTCATTCTCGATTTCGGCATCGCCCGGGCGCTCGTCGGCGCGGGTGGCGAGCGGCTCACTCGCACGGGGCTTACTGTCGGAACCCCCGCCTACATGAGTCCCGAGCAGGCGCTCGGACGGCGCGAGCTGGATCAGCGCAGCGATATCTTCTCGCTCGGTTGCGTCGTGTATGAGATGCTAGCCGGATTCCCTCCGTTCGCGGCCGCCACTCGCGAGGCTTTGCTTGCGCTTCGTTTCGCCGAGGCTCCACAGTCGTTGCGAGACCTTAGGGACAATGTGCCGGCGGAACTCGAGCGCGTGGTCGGCCGGGCGATGGCGCAGGCACCGGAGGATCGCTGGCTGGGCACGGCGGATTTCAGCGAGGCGCTGCGGGAGGCGATTGTGGTTATGCCTGTGTCTCTGCCGCCGTCGACGGAAGCCATGCCCCTGAGTACGAACAAGGACTTAGCGCCAAATGAAATGCTGGAGTCGCTCAAGGTGGCCTTTGAGGGCGTCTACAAAGTGGAGAAGGAAATGAAGAGTGGCGGCATGAGCCGGCTCTTCGTTGCCACCGACATCGAGCTGCACCGGCGGGTGGTGATCAAAATCCTTCCTCCGGAACTGACGAGCCCGATGATGCTGGCCCGATTCAGGCGCGAGAGCAAAGTCACAGCTCTGCTTCATCATCCTCACATTCTTCCAATTATATCTGCTGGTGTGCGCGGTGGTCTCGCGTACTACATCATGCCATTCTTCGAGGGAGAGTCCCTGCGTGCACGGCTCCGCCGCGAGGGCCGGTTATCGATCGAGGATGGGGTGCGTCTTCTCTGCGAGATAACTGACGCGCTTTCGTGCGCGCACGAGCAGGGCATCGTTCATCGAGACATCAAGCCGGAGAATATTCTGATTCTTGGCGGGCACGCTGTTCTTGCGGATTTCGGAATTGCGTCGGCGCTGACCGGTGTGGGAAATGAAACGGGAGAACGCATTACCGGCACGGGAATGTCTCTTGGTACGGTGGGGTACATGCCCCCGGAACAGGCTCTCGGGGAAAAAAACGTGGATGGGCGCGCGGACATCTATTCCGTGGGCGTGGTGGGGTTCGAGATTTTTGCTGGACGTCCGCCGTTTTCCGGCGAGACCGATCACGCAATCCTTGTAGCTCATCTGACCCGTGATCCGGAGCCACTCGAACATTTCCGCGCAGATACTCCGCTAGCCGTGAGGCTGGCGATCAGGAAGTCGATGCAGAAGGACCCTGCTTCGAGATTTCAGAGCGCGTCGGAATTTCTTGAAGCGATTGGCGGATCTTCCACCCCGCGGGCTCCTGTCGCGGAGGTATCGGCATCAGTGCCGGCGGCCCGCCCATCGTTGAAGTCGAGGCTGCGCAACTTTCTCAAGGCTCTCGGTGTGCAAGATTAGCCGCAACGCCGGTTCGACTTTCGCAAAGCTGCCAGATTCGCGGGGCTGGCGGCGACTGTGTTAGCGATCCTATCGCGTTACATAAGTCGGTGGGGGCACCACCACCGCAATCGAGCGGTGCCCGTTTGCTCCAACTGAACGTACGCCCGCCCAGTAATCATCGAGCTGGAACGGGAGCAGATATGAGGTCACGTTGCCAACCGGTATCACCTGGTCGTGCGTGGCCGATGAAGTGCGCCTCACGAGAATCTCGTAGCTCGCTGCACCAGCCACCGGTTTCCACGCGAGGAGCCATTTCTGACCACCCGAAGCCTGATCGCGGCGGGCAGTGACGCTGTCCGGCACCGATGGCGCGCTGGCCAGGCCACCGACCACCGCCGCGTTCAGCCGTGCAACATTTGCAACGTACCCGAAGTTGACGTCCTTCAGCAGATCTGTCGCGAGGTGTTGCCGCTTGTAATTCTCGAGCCGTTCGGTAAATCGAAGACCGGCATCGCGAAGAGTGACGAATGGCGAATGGTCACCTCCACGGCCTACGCGGTCGAGCCGGAACACTGGAAACACGGCAAAGGCGGGGTTGTACAACGTCCCGACCGCCCAGGCATAGCGCGCCAACTCGCGGCTCGGCCCATTGTCCGGGTCGGCACCAAAGATTCGCACGCTCGTCGAATCGACCTGGCCATCGTCCGCGACGACGTTGCCGACGATGTCGTCGGTCATAGCGGCCACGACCCTGTAGTTGGAGGCGTGCAGGCTGCGCGCGAGATGGGTGGAGCCAAGCAGGCCAAGCTCTTCACCCGAGTAGAGGGCAAAAATTATCGTGGCGTCGAGTCCGCGAGGGAACGCGCGGGAGAACACGCGTGCCAGCTCGACCACCGCTGCAGTGCCCGATCCGTCGTCGTCTGCGCCCGGTGCGTCGGAGGTGAAATCGAACCGGTCGACGTTGCAGATGCACGAATCGTAGTGTCCACCGATCACCACCACCCTGCTCGTGTCGCGTCCAGGCAGCCATGCGAGCACGTTTACAATGTCGACTTTCGGTTTCTGCGGGTGCCGTGTGACTTCGACCATCTCATCGTTGTACTCGACGCGCAGGCACCCGCCGCATTCAGCGCTGTAGCCGCTGAGCCGCTGATGCAGAAAACGGCGGGCAGCGCCAATGCCTCGCGTCGCGCTGAGAGTGTCCGCCATGGTGTGGCGCGTGCCGAATGAAACGAGTATCGAGTCAGTGTCGCGAATGCGCGCGGGCGAGATCTGCGCAATCAGCTGGACGAGTGCAGGATCGCGATGAAGGCCAATCGTTACGTCGCCGCCGGTCGTGATCACTGGAGAGCTGCTCCGTGCGGCGACGGGAACACCGGTGGACGCGGTACAGGCCGTGGCGCCAAGCATCAGGGCGAGGGCTGCGATTCGCAGCAGTGAGATGGGTTCTGGCATGCTGGGACCGTTGGAGAAAATACTGAAATCGAACAGGAAAAACGGCGCTGCGGAGGAACAGAAGTATAGCTTTTTAGTTGCGGGTCGAACGCATATAGGAGCCAAACAGCTATGCTTCTGAGATCTCGCATCTGTGTACTTCTTCGTTGATCTTCCCACGATCATGCATCATCAGACAGCCCCCGCGGGCACGATCAGTTTCTGGCAGCATTCCACCTTTGCCGCCCTCAGTCCCGCTGATCTCTATTCCGCCATGGAGCTGAGGCAGCGTGTGTTCGTTGTCGAGCAGAACTGTCCCTATATGGACGCCGACGGAAGCGACCTTGCAGCCGTCCACCTGCTGGGCTGGCGCGCGACCGATGGCGATACAAAGCTCATCGCGTACGCGCGGCTGTTCCCGCCAGGCGCAAAGTACCCCGAGGCTTCGATTGGCAGAGTGGTGACTCACCCTGATGTCCGCCGTTCAGGCGCCGGTCTGGAGTTGATGACCGAGGCGATCCAGCGGATCGAAACGAACGGATGGGGAAGCGCGATCAGGATCGCCGCGCAGATGTATCTTGAATCATTCTACTCGCGTTTCGGCTTCAGACGAGTGACTCAACCCTACACCGAAGACAATATCTGGCACGTGGACATGCTCCGTGGATGACGCCATGCGCTTGATCCGGCAGAGCTTTGAGGCGGGCGAGACTTTTGCCGGTTTGCTGAGACGGATGAAGGACGGCGACAATCTGTTGGAGGCGCTCTATAAAAAGGCGAGCCTGAGCAGCGAAAGCTCGCATCGCGCGTCGTTGTTGCGTGGGCAGTGGAATTTGCTCGTGCTGCACGAGGACTGGTGTGGTGATTCCGTCAACGTCTTGCCTCATCTCGCCCGGCTCAAGGAAGCGTCATCCGGGATCGACCTGCGGATTATCGGGCGCGATGCGAACCCGGACATCATGAACGCCCACCTCACCAATGGGTCGAGGTCCATCCCGGTGGTTATCGTCCTCGACAGCGACTTTGTCGAACGAGGCTGGTGGGGTCCGCGGCCTGGAAGCCTTCAGGTCTGGGCGACATCCGAGGGTCTCGCGCTCCCCAAGGCCGAGCGGTATCGTCAAATGAGAACGTGGTATGCACGCGATCGCGGAGCGACCATCGTCGAGGAAATTCTGGCTATCATCGAGCAGGGGGAGGGTGCTGATGCGAAAGCGGCTTTGTGAAGTGCTGGCTGTCATGGATACGAATAGAAACGCGCTGATGGCGACAGTCGACGGCGCGAGCGATGCCTTCGCATCCGTTCGTCCGAGCAGCGACGCATGGTCCGTAGCTGAAAATGTCACGCACCTGGCGATGGTGGAAAGAGAGATTGCGCGCCTGATGGCCAGCTCGGTGCGCTGGGCCCGCGACAACGGCGTTGCCGCGGAAATTTCGGATGATTCTGTGCTTGGCTGCCTGGATGCGTTCTCGATCGCCAACCCGACCCGCGCGATGAAGGCCCCTGCAGTGGTTGACGTGAGCGGGGAGGCAGACCTGAAGGAAGCGGTCAAATCGCTCGAGAACTCGCGCCTGGCGCTGCGCCAGGCACTCGCCGAAGGTGATGGACTCGACCTTGCTTCTGTCACGCGACCTCACCCCCTCCTCGGCGATCTGACACTTTACCAGTGGGCGCTGTTGGTCGCCCAGCATGAGGAGCGACACCGCAAGCAGATCGAGCGGACCCTGCGCGACGTGATAGAGCGGGCCGCAGAGTGTGCGCCTGTCCCCTGACGCGGCGCCTGCTCTTCGATCACGCACTTTTCGTCTGGGTGATTCACGCGTTGACGTGGCGGGCATGCGGCTTGCTAGGTTTTCACCGGTTGGAGCAGGCATCCCGCAGCCGGAGAATACATTCATGAGGGATCTCGGACAGGACGCCGACCGCGGAGCCGCGGATGGCGCAACATATCTGGCCAAGGGAGAGACGGGAGCCACGTTCCCGCCGGATCGAACGGCGCTCCTCGTAATCGATCCCGTGAACGACTTCCTATCCGAAGGCGGAGCCGCCTGGGACCTGACGAAGAACACGGTCCGGCTGCACGATGTGGTGGAGAACCTCGAGCGTGCGATTCAAGGCGCGCGGCGAAACGGCATTCCGGTCCTGTTCGGGCCGATGGCCTACACCGAGGAAGACTACGCGGACCACTCGCTCCACCGCCGAACGGGCATCAACCGGATACAATTCGAGAGGAAGATGTTCCTGGCCGGGAGCTGGGGGGCAGATTTCCACCCTCGCCTTCAGCCGGGGCCGGAAGACGTCATCCTCCTGCCGCACAAGGGCACCGATGTCTTCCGCACTGATCTGCCTGACCACTTGCGCCGCCTCGGCATCACGCATCTGGTGATCGCCGGGATGACGGCCAACCTCTGCGTTGAGAGCACTGGCCGCCACGCGGCGGAGGATGGTTACGACGTGACGTTTCTCTCGGACGCAATTGGGTCAGAGAGCGTACCATCGTACGAGGCGGCGGTGCTCGTGAACTTCCCGTTGATCGGGAACGCTGTTATGCACGTGGACGAATTTCTGCAGGCGGTGGGACCCCCCTCCGGGCGAGCTCTCGCAGATGTCGGCGACACTGTGCGCGGCTCTGATCACCTCGAGATTGGCGAGGTGAAGGATGTTGTCGATGCGACGGAGGGCAACGAAGCGTACATGCTCGTGCCGCGCGGAATAATCTTTGAAACTGATACTTACATACCACTCGATGCGGTAACGAAACGCGCCGGCAACGTCGTGTTCATCAACGTCCCCCGCCTCGTCGTGGGGAAGATGCCCTGGGACCGGCCACCGGCGACGGCGGAGCGCCGACAGATGCACGGGCCTCCCGCGAGTGCAGTTGAGAAGAACCGATCGAATCCTCCGACAAGCAGCGGCTAGGTCGTTCTCTGCGCCTGGTCAGGTCTTTCGGTCAGTTGGTTCGCGTGCGTCTCCCGTGATGGCGTCCTTCATCTTTCCCGCCGCTTGCTTCATTATCGGCGCGACGCCCATTCCATCGTCGGGATCGTGCGTACCTCCCTGGGGAACCTGGAACAGCAGACGCTCCGCATAGGGCGCGGGACGTCCCATCGTGTAACCGGCGACGTTCTCGGCGTAAACCTTCCGGGCCTCCTCTACCGTGCGCTTGCCGAGGACTATCTCATGCATGAGGTTGAGCGTTATCATGTTCGCGGCTTCGGAGTCGCATCTCGCTCCTGCTTCGCCTGCGGTTCGGTCAATCAGACAGCTTCCATCGTAACGTGTGATATCACTGGCCATTTCGACCGGAACCTTGTAGTCGATCCACTGGGTGATGTAATCGGTATGGGGCGCGGGGAAGTCATGGACCAGCACGTCACTCGTCACAAGGATCCGCTTCCACGGTCCCTTGCGATACCAGAAAAGCTTCGTCGGAGTCGCCTCGTTCGGCGCCCCGTACTGTTCGAGCATCTGACGCGCGCCCTTCTGCGGTGCCGCAGGCCAGCTCTCGATGATCGCCTCGGCTTGGCTCAGGGAAACCGACTGACTGCTCCCGCCCTCAGTTTCATGCTCGCCCCGCGCCTTCTGCTGCATTGCGCTCTTCATCGCACCGGCAAGTGTCGAAACTCTCTCGCTCGTCGGAAGGTCCTCGGGGCCGCGCTTCAGTTCGTCCATGTTGTCTCCTTTTATCATCAGTGCCTTCGCACATGCAATCGTTGAACCAGCCAGCGATGTCTTTGCGCTGTTCCATTTTGACGCGGACGTGCGGGTGCCAGGGCGATCGCCATTGCCCTGCGGTGCGCAACTCTCGCTGATAGCCTCCTCCTCCCATTTCCTCCGGGGTGCGAATAATGCAAATTGCCTGTGATCGAACCGTCCCTTTAGTCCCCGCCGTTCAGGCGGCGGCTGTTTTTACCCTTGACGAACAATCCGGACTTCCGACGTGACCGTGAACACTGCTGACGCTGAGATGCTCTCGAAAATCGAAGTTCTCGCCGACCTGGAGGATGTGGTCGCGGAGCTCATGGTTGCGCACGAGGCAAAGCGCGTGCTCTGGTTTCCGAGCGAGATTCTCGATCCGCCTGCCGACGAGGATCCGGATCGTCACCTGAAAGATCTGCAGAAGCGCGCAGAGGGAATCAGCGCTCCGGCCAGGGTCGCACTCGCACTGAACCTGCTCACCGAGGAGGGGCTCCCGCACTTTCACCGTATCCTCGCCGTTTACCTCGGCGACGACAGCCACTGGCAGACGTGGACCAACCTCTGGACCGCTGAGGAAGACCGGCATGGCGTGATTCTGCACGACTATACCAGGGACGCGCGTGTGTTCGACCGCGTGGTGATCGAGAAGATGCAGTTCGATTACATGCGTGCCGGATTTGCGCCGGACTGGGACCGCGACCCTTATCGAGTCTTCGTATATACGTCCCTGCAGGAGCGTGCAACTCAGATGTCACACGCAAATACCGGCAAGCTCGCATCGGAGTTCGAGCCGATGATCGGCAATGTCCTCGCCAACGTTGCAAAGGAAGAGGCACGTCACTTCGCGTTCTACAGATCGGTGTTCAAGGAAGTGCTCGACCGGGATCCGAATCAAGCGCTTGAATCAGCGGCGAAGATCATGCCCGCGATCGACATGCCGGGCGTGAACATGCCCCACTTTCGCGAGTTGGCGGATGTTGTCCGCCGGGCGGGTATCTATGGGCCTCGTGACTACCTGAAGATTGTCGAAGAGCAGATCAAGTACTGGGCAATCGACAAGATCGGCGGGCTCAATGACGCTGGGCGGAAGGCGCAGGAAAAGATCATGCAGATTCCGGCGCGCATCGAGCGGATCGCCGGCGTGATGGAAGCCAAGTCAAAGCGGAAGACGTTTTCGTTCGACGTGGCGTTCAACCGGGAGTTTGTGATGGACTAGCAGGCGCGTAAGTGGCACCCTGCTCGCCAGTTACGCCCCGGCCAGTCCCAGCGACGGGGCGACCCCCTGCATCGCTGCGATGACGAACGCGATGTGCTCGTCGAGGTCGACGCGCAGATCCGCTGCTCCATTGACGACGTCGTCGCGATTCACCCCGCGCGCGAAAGCTTTGTCTTTCATTTTTTTCCGAACGGACTTTGCTTCGACCTCGAGAACGCTCTTCGAGGGACGCACAAGGGCTGTTGCCGTGACCAATCCGGTAAGCTCGTCCACTGCAAACAATGTCTTCGCCATTTGCGTCTCGCGCGCCACGCCGGAGTACGTCGCGTGGCCGAGTATCGCCTGCACGATCTCTTCCGGATAGCCGTGCGAGCGGAGTACGCGCGCACCTTCGGCGGGATGCTCCTCCGTGGGCGAGTGCGAGTTGTTTGGAAATCTCTCGTAATCGAAGTCGTGCATCAGTCCAGCGAGGCCCCACGTGTCGGCGTCCTCGCCGAACTTCCCAGCGTACGCCCTCATCGCGGCCTCCACCGAAAGCATGTGCTTCCTCAGCGAATCGCTGGTCGTGTACTCCTGCATGAGCGCGAGTGCCTCATCGCGCGTGGGGAGCGTCGCTTCAGTCAACGGATTCCTCCGCCTCTTCGCCGTGCTCCACAATGTTGCCGTCCTGAAACAGGATGCCTTTGAGAATCTCGCGGAAATCCTGCTTCTGACGGAGCACGAACTCGAGGTCCATTCCAAAGTGCTTGAATTCTTCCTTCTGCGCGTTCTGCATGATGGCCCGTGCCTCGGCGTTCTTCTCAACGGAAATGCGCTGCTCGTACCAGTTGATGGCCTCGGTTTCCTCAATGACTGAGGTCAGCATCCGCGCGAGGGTGCGGGTTTCGTCAGATAATTCTTCGGGTGGCTCGTGGTACTGTTCAGTAGGCATGTCAGTCGCGATGGTTTGATGGTTATGAAAGATCGGATGGCAGCAAGCGATAACGGGTAACGGACAACGGTCTTCTAACACTTCCTCAGTGGCGGCGAAAGCGTGAAAGCAATCACCGCGCCGAGCTGGAACAATATGAGGACCACAGGCATGAGTCTCACCGCGAGTGTTGAACGCCGGGCCGCGGAAAAGCTGCGACGGTAGATCAGCCATCCGCCGATGATAATCGCTGTTTCGACGACGAAATCGAGGACGGGACAGGAGTAAAGACCGAGTCCGACCATCGGGCCGCCCGGCCAGGTGGGCTTGATGCCGGTCACATAGTCGCCGACCAGGTGCGAGAGGACGACGGTGGCAAGGATGGCAAGGGCGGCTACATCGCGCGAGGCCACGTAATAGAGCACCGAAACCACACTTGCGAGAGCTGCGATTGCCAGCCAGGAATGGGAATACACACCCGGCGTCGACGTCCGGAATCCGGCGAGGCAGAGTCCCGCATCGGCCCAGTCCGGCAGCTGAGCGGCGAACACCAGCAGCCAGAGCGGTACCGAATCCCGCAGTCCTTTTGCCGCAAGCGCGAATCCGATATGTCCCGCGTACATGCTACTGTTGACGCATGCTGTTTCGCACCCGGCTGCTGCCGAAGGATCTCATCGCGGTTACCGGCGCGCCGCGCGATCGAGCGCGACGGCGACAGCAGCAACCGCGACCGTGGCGAGGATCAGCCGTACCGAACCGACAATTGGAAAGCGCGCCGCGATGTCGTCCGAGAATATGACCCCGGTCAACTGACCGAACCGCCATCCGTCACCAAAAGCAAAGTCAGAGACGACGCGCGCCACAAGTAGAAGCACCACCACCAGCAGCGCTGGTATGATGACGCGCGAGGCCTTCGCGGGATGCGGCATTACGGCGTCGCTGTCGTCAGGCTGGGCAACCGGTCATGCGTTCGCTTAACTTAGCCCCGGCGATGAACAACGTCACCCATCTGGAATGCGCAGCGTGCAGCGTTCAGTACCCACCCGCGCAGCTTCACAACCTCTGCACAGCGTGCGGTAAGCCACTGCTGGTGCGCTACGATCTCTCTCGTGCCGCTCGAACACTGACCGCCAGTGCACTTTCCGGGCGTCGCCCCGACATGTGGCGGTATCGGGAAGTAATGCCGGTCGACAAAGACGAAAGCATCATTTCCCTCGGCGAAGGTTTCACGCCGCTGCTTCACGCCGAACGCCTGGGAAAGTCGCTGGGAATGCCGCACCTCTTCATAAAGGACGAATCCCTGAATCCCACCGGGAGCTTCAAGGCCCGCGGGATGTCTGCCGCCGTGTCTATGGCAAAGGCACTTGGAGTTAAGGCGGTTGCCGCACCGTCGGCGGGCAATGCCGCCGGCGCGCTTGCCGCCTACGCAGCCAGGGCAGGCCTGCCGGCCTACCTCTTCATGCCACGCGACACGCCGCGTGCAAACGTCGTCGAATGCGCGCAGCTCGGCGCACATGTGACCCTGATCGACGGGCTGATCACCGATTGTGGTGCAGAAGTGGCACGGCGAAAGGACGCCGAGGGTTGGTTCGATGTCTCGACGCTGAAGGAGCCTTATCGCGTAGAGGGGAAGAAGACGCTGGGGTACGAACTGGCCGAGCAAATGGGATGGACGCTGCCCGATGCAATTGTGTACCCGACCGGGGGCGGAACCGGCCTCATCGGGATGTGGAAGGCGTTCGACGAGATGGAACAGATGGCGTTGATCGGCAGCGCGAGGCCGCGGATGGTCACCGTTCAGGCAGCGGGATGCGCGCCCATCGTACGGGCATTCGCAAAGGGGGGGCGGTTCGCGGAGATGTTTCCCGATGCCGCAACCGTTGCGTCAGGCCTGAGAGTTCCGAAAGCCATTGGGGACTTCATGATCCTCGATGCAATTCGTGCATCCGGCGGCACCGCGCTCGCCGTCACCGACGCTGAGCTAATGGCAGCCGTCAAGGAAATTGGCGCGCTTGAAGGAGTGTTCGCGGCGCCCGAAGGTGGTGCATGCCTCCCAGCGCTGAAACAACTGATTGCCGCCGGCGATGTAGCCCTGGATGAGCGTGTCGTTCTTTTCAATACGGGAGCCGGCGTCAAATACATCGAGGCGTTCCAGTAAGCATTGGCTGACTTTGGTGGCGCGCTCCTGGAATTTACGCAGGTGCGCGCTGTGGCTCCCCTAACTCCCAGCCCTCCGTTCTCGGTGGTCCCGGTGGTCTCGGTGTCCAGAACGCCCCACTCCCCGCATCCCCGGTTTACTTCGTCGTCCGATGCTCCGCAATCTGGAATGCGATGAACGAATGAATGGCCCGCAACGCCTCAGGATCACTCGTGCGAATGCGTATGGCACCCCCACTCGGCAAGTCTTCAATCATGTAGTCGATCTTTCCGGATTTCTCCGCCATCATCTCCGCACCCGGCACAGCCTGCGCGTGAATGAATCCCGGAATGGTGAAATTCCCGCGCTTGAAGGCCTTGGATATCTGCAGGAGATGCAGCCGGATCTGGCTGATGCCGAAATCGTCATGCGCCTGACGTTCCAGAACGATGTCGCCCCCTTCCGGCAGCGCTTCGAACTGGTGGGCCATTGCCATTGGGTCCATCCCGACAATGTCTCCGTGCCGGTGATCCATGGCCTGGAAGACGCTGTCAGGATTGTCCGACACCGCCGACACTGGCGAAGGCAGACCCTGGGATCGAGTCGAAGCGTCGCAGGCTGACAGGACCACCAGTGCGACCAGAAGAATTGCAGGTTTGCGCATGTTTACCCAGCCTGATGAAGGTCGTGGAGAGTAGTGCCATTCAAAAAACGCGCCCGATGCGTTTCGCGTAACTTCCCCGGAATTCCGCTTAGTTACCAATTAACAGGTTAATCACCAAATGGATACCACCCGCGAGTACGACCGGCGTTCCTTCATGACCTATTTCGCCGGTATCGGCCTTGGAGGCACGCTTCTCCCCGGGGTTTTGTGGGCGGCGGTCGCCAACGGAGCGGAAATCACCAACGCCTCGATTGCTGCCGCCGAGGAAATGGCGGGGCTCAAGTTTGATGACGCCGAGCGGACAATGATGCTCGAGGGACTCAAGCAGCAGCACTCACGCATCGAGACGCTGCACAAGGCTCAGATCGCGAATTCCACCTCCCCGGCACTCATATTCAATCCGGTTCCGGCGGGAATGCGGGTTCCGCGCGACGCGAAGCGGCCGATGGTGCGTGCACGCGTCTCACCCCGGGCTGTTCCCGGTAATCTCGATGAGCTTGCTTTTCTGCCGGTGACCGAGCTGTCGGAGATGATGCGGCTGCGCCGGATCACGGCAACCCAACTGACCCGTATGTATATCGCGCGGATCAGGAAATACGATCCGGCACTCAAGTGCGTCGTGACGCTGATGGAGGAGCGAGCGATGGCGCAGGCGCGAACTGCAGACGCTGAGATGTCGCGCGGAAAATACCGCGGGCCGTTACATGGGATCCCATGGGGTGCAAAGGATCTCCTTGCTGTGCGCGGGCACAAGACGACATGGGGCGCTGGCCCTTACAGGAACCAGGTTATCGATGACGACGCGACGGTCGTCGAGCGCCTCGATGGCGCAGGGGCAATTCTCGTCGCCAAGCTGACCCTTGGGGAATTGGCGCAGGGCGATGTGTGGTTTGGCGGGACGACGAAAAATCCATGGAAGCTCGATCAGGGCTCGAGTGGCTCGTCGGCGGGCCCCGCGTCGGCCACTGCTGCCGGACTGGTGGGATTCGCCATAGGAAGCGAAACGCTTGGCTCGATTTCCTCGCCGTCGACGCGTTGCGGCACTACCGGGCTGCGCCCGACGTTTGGCCGCGTTCCGAAGTCCGGAGCGATGGCACTCTCCTGGAGTATGGACAAACTCGGGCCGATCTGCAGGAGCGTGGAGGACTGTGCGCTGGTGTTTGATGCCATCCACGGTCCCGACGGCAAGGATCTGAGCGCTATTCCGGCGTCGTTCAACTGGGATGCCGCGCTCGATCCGTCGCGTCTGCGGATTGGGTACGTCAAAAGTGCGTTCGATCTTCCCATACTCGACCCGAAGGATGAAAAACGTACGCTTCATGGCAGCAAAAAGTTCGACGACGCTGCGCTCGGAGTGCTGCGGTCAATGCGCATATCGCTGATTCCCGTCGAGCTGCCGGACCTTCCCTATGATTCAATGCGCATCATCCTCACGGCGGAGGCAGCCGCGGCGTTCGATGATCTCACGCGCTCGAACCGGGACAGTGAGCTCGTCCAGCAAGGTCGAAACGACTGGGCAAACACATTTCGGACAGCGCGGTTCATACCAGCCGTTGACTACATAAACGCGAACCGGCTCCGCAGCACCGCTATCGCCGCGTGGCATGAGCTGATGAAAAAAGTGGATGTCATCGTGACCCCCACCAGTGCGGCCAATCTGTCACAGCTCGTGGCGACCAATCTCACTGGCCATCCGGCGGTAATTCTTCCGCATGGGTTCCGGGACGACGGAACGCCGGTATCACTGACATTTCTGGGCGGCCTGTTTCAGGAAGCGAAGCTCATGGCAGTGGCGCATGCCTACCAGTCGGCAACAGGTTTTCATCGACTGCATCCGACGACGACAATGAATGCGATGCCCAAGCCGGCGTGATTGTCCAGCCAGTCGCGCTCGACGGTGATCGAATCCGGCTCGAGCCGTTGTCGCTGGCCCATCTCGACGCCCTGAGCGAAGCCGGCGCTCATGATGACCTCTGGAGGCTGACACGCACCCGAGCGGAAACCCGGGAGGGAATGGCCGAGTACATCGAGTCGGCGCTGCGTGAGCAGCGCCAGGGTACGGCACTTCCGTTCGTTACCATCGACAAGCCGTCTGGAAGAGTCGCAGGCAGCACGCGCTTCGGCAACATCGACGCGGCGAACCGCCGGGCCGAGATCGGATGGACGTGGATCACCCCGGCGTTGCAGCGCACGTATGTCAATTCCGAAGCGAAGTACTTCATGCTTCGGCATGCCTTCGAAGTATGGGATTGCGTGCGTGTGGAGCTCAAGACCGATGTTCTCAACACCCAGTCCCGCGCGGCGATACTCCGGATTGGCGCGACTGAAGAGGGCATTCTTCGTAAACATATGCTTGCTCAGGAGGGCCGGTTCAGGGACAGCGTCTACTACAGCATCCTTGATACGGAGTGGCCGGCAGTGCGCGACTTGCTACGATCATTCCTCACTCCCACATGACTGGTACGCAACGTGCTTGTCATGGCATAAGCCGGGCATGAATGCCCGGACTCACACTACGGGGGAGCGATGGGAATCTTCGATAACAAGCCAGGCGGGATATTCGGTGACAATCCCGACGGCGGCATTCTCAATCGGAAGAAAAAGGACGATGACGCTGATTTTTCCGACGTCGGATCGGACACGAGTTCGACGGCAGGGGGCGGGGAACGCACGGCAGACTTCTCTGACGTCTCGAGTGGCAGCTCTTCCGAAACGCCCGAGTATGGCATGGGTGGGGGGGGTCAGTCCTACACCGTCAAGAGTGGAGACTCGCTAAGCGAGATCGCTAAGCATTTCTACGGCGACGGCAGCAAGTGGAATCGCATTTTTGAAGCAAACCGTGACAAGATCGACAACCCCGATCTCATCCACCCGGGCCAGCAGTTCACGATTCCGGACGCCTGACAAATCAATTCCAGGAGAAATCATGTATCGATTCACCCATGGCGCGGCGCACCGCGCGCTTTTGATAGCCCTGATCGTTCCGCTGGCCGCTGCGTGTAACAAGAAGGGTGACTCCGATGGAGCCTATACGGAGCCGGCCGCGACGGCTGAACCGGCTGGTGGCGTTGCAACGGCGGGTACGGGGGCCTTGCGTGTGAACGACATCGAGATTGGCAAAGGTCTGAACTCTGACATGACGCTGAAGGACCAGACCGGAGACTTCAAGGTTCGCGACACTATCTACGCGGTCGTCGAGACCGACGGGGCGTCGACCGGCGCCAAGCTCGACGCAAAGTGGACTTACAAGGACGGGCAACCTGTGAGCCAGTCGACGCAGACCATATCGCCCTCGGGCGGCGAAACGCGGCACGAGTTCCACATGCAGAAATCAAGCGCATGGCCGAAGGGCGACTACAAGGTCGAAGTGATGCTCGACGGACAGTCCGCCGGCACCAAGGATTTCAGCATCAAGTAACTGCTACGCGGCCTTATTTCGACCCGCCTCTCGTAACGGCAGACCACTGGTTTTTCCATCGGAACACATGTCTTGCGAAGGGCTCCTGGGCCGATTATTGTACAGTCACGGTTAAACGGACCGATCGGCCGGCATGGTTTTGCCGGCCGATCGTCGCTTGACCCTCCGGCACGACGATTCAACAACGCAAGCCCTTAGCGGTCGCACTGTGTGCGGCCGATAACATAAACGCGTTTCAAAACGCGCTGTCCCTGTCTGTGCTTTAGTCTGGCAGATATGGTCGCTTTGCCACCCTGATCGGAGAATCGTCGATGAACAAAAAGTTTGCCTTCGCTGTTGCCACCTTTGGTGCGCTCGCAGCGTGCAGTGACGCGCCAGCACCCACCGGTCCGGCATTGAATGCCCCCGATGCGCCGAGCCTCTCCGCTGGAGAGGGATCCGATTTTGTACCGGGCGAGGTGATTGTCAAGTTCCGCGAGGGTACCTCTGCCGAGGGCCGTGCGGCGGCGCTGGGACGGGCAAATGGGCAGGCTGGCGAGCGGATTCTTACTGCCATGATGCGGCGTTCTGGCGACAGCGAGGGATTGACGATCGTGCACACATCGGCGGCAGTTCCAGCCGCGATCGCCGCACTGCGCGGCTCGGAAGATGTTGAATACGCCGAGCCAAACTACATCTACCAGCATAACGCGACCTCGAATGACAGCTATTACACCAACGGGTCGCTCTGGGGGATGTACGGCGATGCCACGGCGCCCGCGAATCAGTGGGGAAGTCAGGCTGGCGAGGCATGGGCGGCCGGAAAGACCAACTGTAGTGCTGTCTACGTGGGAATCATCGACGAAGGCTATATGTACAATCACGTAGACCTTGCGGCCAACGCGGGGACAAATCCTGGCGAGATCGCGGGCAATGGCGCGGATGACGACGGAAACGGCTACGTGGATGACGTGTACGGCTGGGACTTTGACGGTAGCAACAGCTCCATATTCGATGGTTCAGGCGACGATCATGGCACGCACGTCGCAGGCACGATCGGCGGTGTGGGTGGCAACGGTTCAGGCGTTGCCGGCGTTTGCTGGAGCGTCAAGCTCATGAATGCAAAATTCCTCGGCCGCAACGGCGGGACCACCGCGAACGCCGTCAAGGCGGTTGACTACTTCACAGATCTTAAGACGCGTCACGGTCTCAATCTCGTGGCCACCAGCAATTCCTGGGGCGGCGGCGGGTTCTCTCAGGCACTGGGGGATGCGATCGGTCGCGCCAATGCTGCAGGTATCCTGTTCATTGCGGCTCCCGGTAACAGCACATACAATTGCGAGACGACCGCGTGCTATCCCGCTTCGTACTCAAACGCGAACGTGATCTCCGTGGCCTCGATCACAAATACCGGAGCAATCAGCTCGTTCTCGAATTTCGGCGTGACGACGATCGATATCGGCGCCCCGGGAAGCGGCATCTGGTCTACTGTTCCCGTAAGCTCCAAAGGCAAGGTTGTTTCCGGCTATTCGAGCTATAGCGGAACTTCGATGGCAACTCCGCGTGTCAGTGGGGCCGCGGCGCTGTATGCCGCATACCATCCAGGGTCATCGGCTGCGACGATCAAGGCTGCGATCCTCAACAGCGCCGTGCCAACCGCGTCACTCGCGGGCAAGACTGTGACTGGTGGTCGCCTCAACGTCAGCGGGTTCTGACGGCCTCCTGAGAAATCTGGACGTTTCTTTCGACGGGCTCCCGCAAGGGAGCCCGTCGTCATTTGGGCAATCGATATATGCTTGCTGACCCCGCGATGGAGATAATGTGGAGAAACTGAATTCAGGCGTTACGCACTACAGATGGGAGGCGATGCCGAGAGAGCGAGTCACCGATCTCCTGGACCGCCGTCTCATTACCGGCGACAGCATGATGCTGGCGCACGTCTATCTGAAGAAGGGGTGCATCGTTCCAAAGCACTCCCACATGAACGAGCAGCTCACATACATCCTCGAAGGGGTACTCCGGTTCTGCCTCGGCGAAGATCAGATGGAGGAGGTCGTCGTCAGTGCGGGTGAAGTACTCCACATCCCGTCGCACGTGCCGCATATGGCAGAGGCGCTTGAAGACACTCTGGATGTCGACATCTTCAGCCCGCCGAGGGAAGACTGGCTTAACAAGACAGACGACTACCTGCGGAAATAAACGATGGATCTTGGACTAGGCGGTAAGGTCGCTCTGGTTGCGGCGGCGAGCAAAGGCCTCGGTCGGGCGATTGCTGAAGAATTGGGGGGAGAAGGTGTAAACCTCATTCTTTGCGCACGTGGGGAACCGGCTCTTGATGCCACGCGTGACGCCATTGTCAAAATGTCGGGCGTAGATGCCCTTTCCGTAGTAGCGGACGTATCGGTTCCAACGGACGTGACGAGGGTTGTCGACGAGGGGCTGAGAAAGTTTGGCCGCATCGATATTCTCGTGACCAATGCCGGGGGGCCGCCGGGCGGCGTTTTTGAATCGCTCAGCGCAGAAATGTGGGACGCCGCAGTTCGGTTGACGCTGATGAGCGCCGTCAATCTTGCGCGGGGCGTATTGCCCGGCATGAAGGAGCGAAAATGGGGGCGGATCATTAATGTGACGTCGATTGCGGTCAAGCAGCCTGTCAACGGTCTGATGCTCTCGAACAGCGTTCGCTCGGCGGTGACGGGTTTTGCGCGTACCCTGGCAAACGAAGTTGCGCCCCAGGGAATTACCGTCAATAACATTCTGCCGGGTTACACCCGCACCGATCGTGTTGAGGAGCTGGCGACGGCAATCGCCTCGCGCGAAGGCTCGTCGGTCAGTGAAGCGCTCGGCGGCTGGAAAGCCGAGATTCCGATGGGCCGTCTTGGTGAGCCCCGTGAGCTGGCTGCTCTGGCCGCCTTCCTCGCCTCGGAGCGCGCAAGCTACATCACTGGGACGTCAATAGCGGTGGACGGGGGCTGGATAAAGGGTCTTCTATAGGCAAAGATCACATTCATGATGCAATATTCTGAGGTGCTTTGATATTCCCGAATCTGGCACTACATTGGCGGCTCGCTGCATCAAGCTCCGCCTTTCCGCGGACCCTCCCACGGGTTACAGCTGGCAATGAACCCGGACCAGAAAGCAGTGCACCTGCGCCCCCGATGACCGACCCCAAGGGCACGTCGCAACGCCCAGGAACGGATGACCACGACCGGGAGAATTCGGTGGGCATCCGCCCGGAGGCTCCGTATGGTGCCTTCCCCGAAGAGTCGTTTGACAGGGTCGCGCGCCTGGTTGCGGGAGTCATGCATGCTCCGTCCGCGATCGTCTCGATGCTGGACCAGGACCAGCATGTGGTAAAAAGCAGCGTCGGCCTGACGGGCCGGTCGCGCATCTGGAAGAAGGTGCCGCTGGCGCTTCAGTACTCACGACAGGCAGTCGCCACGGGCCGGCTCGTCGCCGCGAGCAATATCGAGATCCAGTTCGGCGGAAGCACAGGTGCGCAGCCTCAGACTCCCGACGGCGTTGCATATGCCGCAGCTCCGATTGTCGCCTCGAACGGTGAAGTGATCGGAACTCTGTGCGCGATTGACTCATCGCCGCACGGATGGACGCACTTGGAGCTCAGTAGTCTGACGGATGTGGCGGCGGCGCTCGTGACCGAACTCGAGCTTCGCAGCGATCTGTCTCTGAAGCGGCAGGCGCAGGAACACCTTCTGTACAGCACGCTTCATGATCCCCTTACCGGCCTACCCAATCGGTCGTTGTTCACCGAGCGGCTGAGGCATGCGATGCGGCGGGTGACGCGGCACCCTGACGATCTTTTTGCGGTGCTGTTCCTGGATCTCGATCGCTTCAAGGAGGTCAATGACACGCTCGGTCATTTCGCGGGCGACGAGCTGCTTCGAGCTGTTGCCCGGCGGCTCGAAGCGTGCCTCCGGCCTGAGGATACGGTCGCCCGCCTCTCCGGTGATGAATTCGCGATTCTTCTTGAAAGTATTGCGGAGCCCAGCGACGCTGGCATCGTGGCCGAGCGCATCGAAGAAGCCCTGTCGTTTCCTGTGAGTCTCGCTGGCGCGGAAGTGGCCACATCCGCCAGCATGGGGATCGTGACGAGCTCGATGGCACACGATCAGCCGGAGCAGCTGCTGCGCAGTGCCGACATGGCGATGTATCGCGCCAAAGCCGCGGGCCGCGCTCGCTACGAAATGTTTGACCGCGCCATGCATACCGACGCTCTGACGCGCGTGCAGCTGGAATCCGACCTCAGACGCGCCGTAGTGCGCCGGGAGTTCCGCCTTTATTACCAGCCACTGGTTTCCCTGCGCACCGGGCGCATTACCGGGCTCGAAGCGCTATTGCGGTGGGACCACCCGGAACGCGGGCTCGTTCCCCCCGCGGAATTCATCGCGATTGCTGAAGAAACCGGACTGATCGTTCCGGTCGGCCGGTGGGTGCTTGCCGAAGCTTGCAGGCAACTGATGGTCTGGCAGGCGATGCGCGTCGATGCTCAGCTTACAATGAGCGTCAATCTGTCAGTGAAGCAATTCTCACAGCCGGATTTGCTGGATCAGATATCCCGGGCCATTGCGCGAAGTGGTGTTGCCGCACACTGCCTCAGGCTCGAGATCACCGAATCTGCTATTATCGACAAGGGGCGATACGCCACCGCCATTCTCGCCGGAATAAAACGCCTCGGCGCGCAGGTTTATCTGGACGATTTCGGTACCGGCTATTCATCGCTGAGTTATCTGCACGGCCTTCCAATCGATGCCATCAAGATTGACCGGTTGTTCGTCAGCAACATGGATATCGACGAGAAGAATTCGCGCCTGGTGCGTACGATTCTTACACTTGCGCGCATTGTGGGAGTCCGTGCCGAGGCAGAAGGTATCAGCACGGCAGAGCAGTTGCGGGAGTTGCGTTCGCTCGATTGCGAGCAGGGTCAGGGATACCTTTTCTCCGCGCCGATTCCCGCCGACGCCGTCGGTGATCTGCTGGCAGCAGACCCCGTCTGGTGACCCTTGGCGGCCGTTGTGTCGCACGTCCGTGAGAGCCATTGCCACACGGCGCCGCGCCGCTTTTACGCTTTTGGAGCTCGTAGTGGTGCTGGCGCTCATGGGTCTCGCGATAGCAATCGTCGCCCCATCGCTTGTGTTGCGCCCCCCGTCACCTGATGAGTCTTTACAGCGCGTAATTACGTCAGCGCGCCGCGCCGCCATGCAGCGCGCGCAAACCGTGAGACTGGACATCGATGCATCGGGTGGCTGGCAGGTGGCGGGAGCGGAGAGGGCAGATGACGAAGTGATCCTGAGCGGCGAACTCGACGCGCCTCCAGACCGCAACGTCCATCTAAGGATTACTCCGCTCGGCCTGTGTCTAACGGAGGCTGACTCCGGCGTTGCTCCGGGCCTTGTGTTCGATCCGCTGACGTGTCTGCCTGGACATCGCGCGGAGAGCCCCAAATGAGTCTTCTTGAAGCGGTTATCGCCCTTGTAATTCTGGGCCTCGCATCGGTTGGATTTCTCGAGCTGTTCCAGACCACGAATCGAAGCACGAGGGATGCCCAGACCTGGGTGACGGCGGTTGCATATGCGGAGGAAGGTGTTGAGGCCGTGAAAGCTGGCCAGAAGGCTCTGGATGCGAGCGCATCGAACCCGGCGCCGGCTGGTTTTTCAAGAAGCATAGAGCTGAAGCCCTGGCCCCGTGGCATGCAGAATGTGGTTGTGACTGTCACGATGCAGGGGGGAGCACAGTTCGTGCTTCACCGGCTCATTGACGCGCAATGAGCAACCAGCGGGGTTTTACGCTAATCGAGGTGACGATCGCCATGGTGGTAAGCGGGGTCGTGGCGTTGCTTGCCTACGGTTCACTGCAGGCGGGGCTGGACGCCGGTGGTCGCATTCAGATGCATCGTCAGGACGTGGAGTCGCTGGCATTGCTGCGCAGCATCGTGGTGGACGCATTGCGGCATCCCGCATCCGCGTCCGCGCCTGTTGCTTCGTCGTTTTTGCTCTCGCGGGGTGAGGGCAGTGGTCTTAATGACGATCGCCTTCAGTTCGTCTCACGAGGCGTGTCTCCTCCTTATGGTGCCGGCGCGCTATGGAACGTCGTGCTCGAGCCGACGCCAGACGGATTACGGTTTTCGGCTTCTCCACTGGAGGCGACGCCAGAACTTCCGATAGTCTCCGTCGTGGCGGCGATCAGGGGAATGCGCGTTCGGGTAATGGCACCGGTTTCGAACTTCGAGTGGATCGGAACGTGGGAAGCGGGCAGCCGGGTGCCCCATGCAGTCGAGCTGCGTTTTTTCGACCGGGACAACCGCGAGATCGGCGCCCCCACGGTGGTTGTAACCTCAATGGAAACGGGCAATGAAGGCGGCTGAGCGACGGGGAGTGGCGCTGATGCTCGTGCTCTGGTTGATCGTGGTACTTGGCATGATCGCCGGAGGGGTCGCGAGTGCTGCGCGCTCGGCGACAGGGACCGCAACGAACCTGCGTGCGCGAGCCGCGGGCCGGTATGCGGCTGAAAGCGGTATCGTGTTCGCATCCCGGACATTGCGCTCCGATCTCCAGTCTTTTTCCGATGCCGAAGGCCGTCAGACCTTCCTCAACAATCTTCAGGCACTGGGCTCCGCAACCGGGGAGGTGGCGTTGGGCGGAGCGCGTTTTCACCTGACCTATGTCGATGTCAACTCACGGCTTGACGTTAACGCGGCGAGTGAAGCGCAGTTGACGCGATTCTTCCTGTTTTTCGTCGGCCCCGGTGAAGCTGCGGCAGCTGCGGCGGGTATCCGGGAGTGGGTTGGCGGCGATGAGTATGGCGCAGATGCCTCCCGGCGGTACACCACTTCGCGCACGGATCTCTCCTTTCCACAGATGCCTGTGTCGCGCCCTCTCAGAACGCTGGAGACGCTTCGCACGATAAGGGGCGTACCGGAACGGCTCGCATTCGCTGCAGCACCATATCTTACCGTCGATGGCGACGGACGTATCAACCGCATGACGGCGTCGGACACAGTTCTCGCTGCCGCGGCCGGCAGCCTCCAGAACGAACCATCCCGAATCATGATTGTCGCTCGCGGGTGGCTGGCTGGGCATCCCCTGACTCACGAAATTCAGGCAGTATATGCAATCGAAGGCAACTCGGCGGTGCTGGTACGCTGGCGCGAGCGGGACCTGTGAGCAGACGCGTCGGTCTCGAACTGACGGGCGACCGGGTGCGCGCGGTGACCGTGAGCCGCTGGCTGAGCGCTCCGTTCGAGAGCTTCGAGCTCCGGTGGGATCCGACTGCACCAGCCGATGGCGTCGCCATCCTTCGTCAGCACCTTGGCAATATCTCCGGGATCGCGCTGTCTGTGGGCATTGAGTTTCTGCACGTGAAGCATGTAAAACTTCCGCCCGTATCCACGATGGAAAGGCGAAACATTCTGACGCTGGAACCCGATCGTTTCTTTCCGATCGAGAGCGGCGAAGTGGTGGTGTCGGTCAGTGGTGGTTCGGATATTGTCTTTGCCGCTGATGCACGACTGGTTGAATCGTGGGTCACCGCGTTCGAGCGATGGGCTCCTGTCGATACCGTCGAGGCAAGCCCGGTATCGCTTGCCCGCGCCCTGCGGCGAGGAGGCGTGCGTGATGGAACGTTCCAGCTGCCTGCAGCAGCCGACGAGCGCGCGACCGCGGAGCTGCGTGGGGGTGCGCTCGTGTCGGCGCGGCGCATTGGAAGCGGACCTGCGGAGGGTCAGCAACAAAATCCTCCGGCGATTCGCGGCGTCGCGCCCGAGTTCGCTTCGGCGTTCGGGGCCGTTCTTGGCGCCGATGACTCCCCCGACCAGATGCTCGTGTCCAATTCCGGCCATGCGAGAATCAGCCGGCGCCGGATGGCCGGCGTCACTCGCGGGGCGCTGAACTTCGCGCTGGCTGTTGCATTTGTGCTTGCAGCGCTCGACCGTTCGCGATCGCGACAGCTTGCCGCCGTGGAGCAGGAAATCGCGATGGTCACGCCACGCGCCGCGAAGGGGGCATCGCTGCAGACCAGACTCGCGTCGCTGAATGTCGAGCTGGCCGCTACTCGAAGTGTGACCGCGGCAAGGGTCAGCCCCGTCATTGTTCTTGCGGCACTTAGCCGCCGTCTCCCCGCTGGTGCGACAGTGATGAGTGTGCGGGCGGACGGACTCGTGTGGCAGATCGAGGGCACGGCGCGAGATGCAGGTGCATTGATACCGGCACTGGCCGCGGACAAAATCTTCGAGGATGTACGATTCCTTTCGGCGAGCTCGAGATTCCGAGAGGGCAACAGGAGCTACGAAACGTTCTCGATTGCCCTGCGTGCCGTACCTTGATTTGACCGCGCGTGAGCGACGAACCGTAATCGCCGGTGTCGTTGTGAGCGCACTCGCGCTGCTCATCGCGTTTGGGGTGCTGCCACTGGCGCGGCGGTGGTCGCAACGCGAGGCGCTGATCGCATCGAGCGTCGGGCAACTGAACAGACTGCGGTCACTGGTCGATCGTGAAGACGAGCTTCTCAGTCTGCTGGCGACGCGTGAGCAATCATCGGCGGGTGCTCGCAGCATCGTCACGGGCCGTACTGCGGCGTTAGCGGCTGCGTCGCTTCAATCCGCGGTTCAGGGTTATGCTCTCCGGTCACGCGTTTCAGTGAACCGGCTCGATGTCGCCGGGGCGCCGGATACCACCGGTACGATTCTGCCGATGATTCCAGCGTCTCTTTCGGCGGTCGGTGACGTGCACGGCGTGTCGGAATTCCTTTCGTTGCTCGAAACAGGAACACCGGTCGTGGAGATCAGGGAGATGACGATCGTTTCAAATTCCTCTCTCCGCGATGGTCTGCTCCAGCTCTCCCTCACGCTGCGCGCGCCATCGGTGATCGAATGAGCGACGGGCGATGAGGATGCGGAGAATCGAGTTAGTACTGACCGTGCTCACCGCTGCGCTGGCTGCGACGGGAGTAGGCCTCTGGATCTGGCAGCCACCGTTGCCGGCAGCCGCGAAAGCTCCCGATTTGGTTTCGCCTGCGCCCGGACCGCGATCCGTGTCAGTCGTTCCCAGTGTGGTCGAGAACAGAGTCATCGTCGATGCGAACATTTTCTCATCCACTCGCGCGGCGCCGCGCGTGCGCTATACTCCCCCCGGCGCAGGCGACGAGCGGGATGTGGCGTCGATGAGCGAAGCCGCCAATGCTGCGATGATTGTCGAAACCCCGTTGCCACAGGTATTCGGAACGATGACCGGGCCTGGCGGGTCCACCGCTCTGATTCAGTCCGATTCGGCCGGTGCAAGCGGAAGACTCTATCGCGAGGGTGACCAGGTGGGACAGTATCGCATCATTCGGATTACCGGCGGCTCCGTCGTCGTGCGCGGGCCATCGGGTCGTCACGAGCTGAAGATCCAATCCAGAGAGGCTCCCGGAAGATGACCCGTCGTCGCCTGTCGAGACTGGGCATTGCGTTTGCCGCAGGGTTCTGGTGCCTGCCGGTCGCCAGGATGCACGCGCAAACGCCGGTCCGCCCACAGGGAACGGCACTCAACTTTGTCGACGCAAGACTCTCCGACGTCATCCGGTCGCTTGCGCTGACCCTAGGTCTCAATGTGGTGATGAGCGACGTGCCTGACAAACGCATCACGTTTACCACTGCCGCCCCGGTTCGTGGCGAGGACGTCAGAGCGATTCTCGAATCCATTCTCGAGAGCCACGACATGACGCTCATTCAGAAGGGCGCTGTGGCGCAGGTGATGCCACTCGATCGCGCCCCCGCGCAGGCACTCAACACCTACGTCATCGCGCTCAAGTACGCTGCCGCCGATGATCTGGCCGCGGCACTCGGCAAGGTTTATGGGTCGGCGGTGACATCGTCGGCAACTCAATCTCTCGACGACCGGAGCCTCTCCAGAAACCTCGACGCCTTCCGCCAGCGTGAAGCTGAAGCGTTCCAGATGAGGCGCGACATTCCCATCACTCCTCCAGCCGTACCGACGCCAGCGATTTCCTCGCCGGCAGATGTCACCGACCAGTTGGGTCGCGCAGGCACGAGCGGAAATCTGGTGGGCCGCACGACGATTGTGGCAAGCCTTCCGACCAACTCGCTGATCATTCGCACCGTTCCGCCTAATCTTCCACTGATTCGCGAGACCATCGAAGCTCTCGACAAACGTCCACCGCAGGTGCTGCTGGAAGTGCTTGTCGCCGAGATAGCGCTCGGGCGATCGCAGCAGTTTGGAGTGGACTGGTCGTTTCTGTCCGGCACAACCTCGACGCGAAGTGGAACACCGCTTGCGCCCGACACGGCATCGGTTATCGACGACTTCGTTTTCCGCGTGGTGTCGCTCGACCGCTACCGGCTTCGCGCAGTTTTGCGGGCGCTAGCGGCCCGCTTCAATGTGAGGATTCTATCGACTCCAGAGATCCTCGCGACGAACAACCGCGAGGCGCATATCCTGGTTGGAAGCAAAGTCCCATTCGTGGTTTCGACGCGGCTGGGCAACGACATCGCGATCGATCGGACCGTGCAGTTTCAGGACGTCGGCACGAACCTGACGATAATTCCCACAATCAACCAGGATGATTACGTCAGCGTTCAGATTCTGCAGGAAGTGAGTACGCTCACGTCACAGACCATCCCGTCGGCGCTGAACGCACCCGTGATTTCGACTCGAGAGGCCTCCACACGCGCGACGATCCGTGATGGGCAGACGGTGGTGATCGGCGGGCTGATCGGTGATTCCGACGAGTATTCGGATAGCGGCATACCGTTTCTCAAGGACATTCCGATCATTGGCAACCTGTTCAAGCGGCAGACGCGCAGCCGCAATCGGACCGAGCTCGCAATCTTCGTCACCCCGCACATCATTCGCACCGACGAAACCGCCGACCAGGTTCGCGAGCGCGTCCGGCGCAGGATGGAGCTGCAGGCCCCCGGTATTTTTTCCGACAGCCTTCAGCGCCCGATTCCACCGGTGCGCCGCGCGCCGTGACCACAGGCAGCCGCGATCTCCGCGAGG
Organism: Gemmatimonadaceae bacterium; assembly: GCA_037721215.1. Taxonomy (NCBI): domain Bacteria; kingdom Pseudomonadati; phylum Gemmatimonadota; class Gemmatimonadia; order Gemmatimonadales; family Gemmatimonadaceae; species Gemmatimonadaceae bacterium. The sequence continues at coordinate 59,373 of JBBJNV010000010.1, read as the reverse complement.
CAGCCGGGGGTCCGCTCGCATCGCGGCTTTCGCCACGCTATCTCGAAGAGCATTGCCTGATCCCGCTTGGCATCGATCCTGACGGCACCCTCGCGACCGCGATCGGCGGTCCGATCGACTCAGGGGTGGAGGATGAGTTGTCACGCGTCTTTCAGCGCAAGCTGCGTCTTGTGGATGTTCCTGCCGGCGAGATCATCGCAGCTATCATGTCGGCACGCCGAACGGTGCAGGCGGAACCGATCACCGCGGCGGGAAACGCGTCTGACGCCGCAGAGCTCGCTCTCGACGACCTTCAGGCCCTGGCGAACCAGGCACCAGTGATCAAACTCGTGAATGTTCTGCTGCTCGACGCTCTGCGGCTCGGCGCAAGCGACATTCACGTTGAATCCCTCGCCAGCGGACTCCGGGTCAGGTATCGGCTCGACGGAGTTCTGCGCGAGGTGTCGCAGCTTGCAGATCAGTACCGCGCGGCTGTCGTGAGCCGGATAAAAATCATGGCGGGCCTCAACATCGCCGAACGGCGGCTTGCGCAGGATGGTCGCGCGCGTCTCAAGCTTGCCGACAGGGAAGTGGACCTCCGGGTGTCGACACTGCCGGCGCTTCATGGCGAGAGCGTGGTTCTCAGGATACTCGACCACGCGGGGCATGGACGCGGCCTGGCAGAATTGGGAATGCCTTCTGATGTGCAGCAGCGATTCAGCGCCATCGTGCGAAGAACGAACGGGATCGTGCTCGTCACGGGACCGACAGGCTCAGGCAAGACGACTACACTCTACGCGGCTCTGTCGGAAGTGAACACGGCCGGTGTCAAGATCGTCACTGTCGAAGAGCCGGTTGAATACCAGATCGACGGCGTGATTCAGATCCCGGTGAATCCAAAAGCGGGATTCAACTTCGACGGGGCGCTTCGCTCCATTCTCCGGCATGACCCGGATATCATCATGGTGGGCGAGATGCGGGACCGTGCAACGGCGGAGATCGCGATTCAGGCGGCGCTTACGGGGCATCTCGTCCTGTCGACGCTTCATACCAACGACGCGGCAAGCGCGATCACGCGCCTCGTCGACATGGGTATCGAGCCATATCTCGTAGCGGCAACTGTTCAGGGCATAATTGCGCAGCGGCTGGTGCGGCTGCTTTGCGATGCATGTGCAGAGCAGTATCAGCCAGCAGCCAGTGAGCTTGCCGGAGCCCCGGCATCCGGCGGGCCGGCTGATGAATATCGCCGCGCAAAAGGCTGCGATGAATGTTCGTCAAGCGGATACCGGGGCCGTGTTGGCATTTACGAGATGCTGCAGATTACCGATGAGCACCGGTCGCTGATTGCGAGAGGTGCTCCTCTGGACGCGCTGCGGAAGCTCGCGCGGCGCAATGGGACGGAATCTCTGCAGGCGGCTGGCTGGAGAGTGGTACGGTCGGGTGCCACTACTGTCGCTGAGCTGATGAGAGTCGTAAACGAAGAAGAAGCGGCTTGAGCTCCAGCTTTCGCTATCGTGCCGCGGGCGCGGACGGACGGGTTGTCGAAGGGCGGCTGCAGGCCGGCTCGCGACGGTCGGCAATCGAGGACCTGAGGCGCCAGCAGCTGTTCCCTGTGGACGTGGTCGAAGTGGAGACGACACGTGCGGGTTCGCGCGGTGGGTCGCTGAGCCTCGATGCGGCGCTCGCTGTCTGGACGCGCACGATTGCGACGATGCTGACCGCTGGCGTCACACTCGAGCGCGCGTTGTCGTTCTCGTCGGCGGATGCCGGCAACGCCCTGCTGTCGGCCGCAACTGCAGCGGTTCGGCGTGATGTCGAGGGAGGATTATCGCTGTCCGGCGCAATGCGGCGCCATCCGCGCGTATTCAGCGCGCTCTACACTGCGATGACTACGGCGGGAGAGGAAAGCGGTGCGCTAGACCGGGTACTGTCGCGGCTCGCCGACCATCTCGACGAGACCGCGGAGCTACGGGCGAGGCTTCGTTCGGCGTTGCTCTACCCGGCGCTGATGGCGGTCGTCGCCGGAATCGGCATCATCGTCATTCTCATGTTCGTCGTGCCCAGGTTCGTGGCGATGGTGAGTGACGTAGGCGGTTCGCTTCCGTTGTCGACGCGTTTGCTCGTTGGAATGAGTGGGCTGGTGCTGCGATGGTGGTGGGTGTGGATGCCACTGATCCTTGGTGCGGTATGGGCAGTAAGACGATGGGCTGCAAATCCTGTGAATAGAGGGCGATGGCACGCCGCACGCCTGGCGATTCCAGTTATCGGCGAACTCGAGCGAAGCCACACGACGGCCCGTTTCACGCGAACTCTTGGTTTACTGCTGAAAAGCGGTATCGGGATTCTCCCGGCGCTCAGGATTGCGCGGTCGGCAGTCGCGAATATCGAAGTCGGCGATGCGATTGCCCGTGCGACCGATGGCGTGAGTCAGGGAAAGCGGCTCTCGTCAGAGCTGATCGGAGTGTTGCCGCCGCTCGCCAATCAACTAGTCTCCGTTGGCGAGGAAAGCGGCCAGCTCGATGAGCTGTGCCTGCGTGCGGCCGACCACTACGACCGGGAAGTGTCCCGGAAGCTGCGCACGCTGATCGGCCTCGTCGAACCAGCGCTTATCCTTCTTTTTGGATTACTGGTTGGTTTTGTTGCACTGGCGATGCTGCAGGCCATCTACAGTGTCAACGCCAGCATTGCTTAGGGAGAAAGCCGACATATGGTATGTAAGCCGTTGTTGCCCATGAGGAGGTCACCTCCGGGCTCGAGGCCGCAACCGCGGCGATGTGCTCCCGCCCGTATCGTCATGCACCAGAACGTGGGATATGCGTTCCGGTTCGGACGCCCTCGCAATGGGCTAACCTTGATCGAGCTGATTGTCGTTCTCATCGTCATTGGCCTGCTCGCCGGGCTGGTCGCGCCGCAGATACTGGGGCGTGTTTCCGAGGCCCGCAGCACTACCGCCAAGGCCCAGATCGAACTGCTCGGCGTCGCACTGGAGAACTATCGTCTCGACAATGGCACTTATCCATCTACTGCGCAGGGGTTGGCTGCGCTGAGGGTCAAACCTGCGGGCTCGCCGGTACCCATGAGCTGGCGGGGGCCATATGTAAGGAAAACAATTCCCGCTGATCCATGGGGCAGGGCGTATATATATGAGAGCCCAGGCCGCGTGGATCGTCAGGGCTTCGATCTTGCGACTCTTGGACGGGACGGGAAGCCCGGCGGAGAAGATGAGGATGCAGATTATGGCAATGGCAGGTAACATCGGGCATTGCGCAACGTCTAACCGGAAAGAACATTTGTTGTCTGGAGTGCCCGGATTGTCGCGTTGAGTGTCGTTCTCTAGTTCCGCCTGGTCGGAGGAGTCGCATGAGTCAGTCGTCCGTTGAGCTGGAGCCGCCGCCGACTGTCACCGAGGTGACAGCTGGGCCAATCGCACCACCGACCCGTATTGCGGGTGGCACCACGAGGCGGAATTTTTTCCGCGCGGGCGCGGCCGCCGTTGCAGTGGGGTCCGCCGGCGCACTCGCCATCGTTCCTCGATCGGGTCCGCGGCGTCCCCCTGGCGATCCAATGTTGCCGACCCCGGCACCGGTGGAGCCGCCCGCGACGAGCGGAGAAACGTGGGGTAGTCGCGAAGTTCGCCTTGCGCGACGCGTCACCATGGGGCTCACCCCGGAGGAAGTACAGCTGGCCCGTACGAAAGGGTTCAGCGGCTACCTCGATTATCATTTGAACTACACCGCGATCGACGACGCGGCGGCGCAGGCGTTTGTCGCGACCACATATCCTCAACTGGTGATGACAGGGGCCGAGCTATATGCGCTTGACGCCACCGCCGTCCTTCGCCAGCTCCAAGAGGCGACGCTTTTCAGAGCGGCCTTCTCAAAACGGCAGCTTTACGAACGGATGGTCGAGTTCTGGACTGACCACTTCAGCATCAGCATGCGCGACGTGGGCTATCTCAAGACGCTCGACGACCGTGACGTCATTCGGAAGCACGCTCTCGGCAATTTCCCGGACATGGTGCGAGCCAGTGCGCGCAGTACGGCGATGCTCGTTTATCTCGACAACAACACCAGTCGTGTCGGAAGGATCAACGAGAACTACGCCCGCGAGCTGATGGAGCTGCACACGCTTGGCGTCGACGGCGGGTACACTCAGGCGGACGTCGTCGCCGTCGCGCGCGCCTTCACGGGATGGACCATAGCCGGTCGTGGGGACTTCCGATTCGATGCGACCGGACATGATTACACCGCCAAGACATTCCTCGGCCAGACGATTCCCGCTGCGCCCGGCACTGGTGCCGCAGGCATCGGCGACGGCGACAAGGTCATCGACTTCCTGGTGAAGCACCCGAATACGGCTAAGTACGTTTCGTCGAAAATGATTCGCTGGCTGCTGCAGTACGACCCGCCGGCTGCCCTGGTCGACAAGGTCGCGGCGGTATATCTGCAGACGGATGGCAACATCCCCTCGATGATCCGGGCGATTCTCACGCCGGATAGCATTGCTGCGGCTCCCCCGAAGCACAAACGGCCTTTCCACTTTGTAGCCTCTGCGCTCCGGGGCGTCAATCCAACAGTGAAGGGCGTTGCCGGCATTGCCAACTCGCGGCTTTCCCTCGTCGGACAGCAGTCGTTTGTCTGGGAGACACCGGACGGTTATCCGGACAACGTGCAGTTCTGGTCGGGTCTGGTGATGAACCGCTGGAACTTCGGCGACTATCTCACTGCGCTGACGACAGGCGACGTCATCGTTGACATCGCTCCCTTCCGCCTTGTGGATACTCCAGACGGGATCACTGCCTCGATCAACAACGCAATGTTTGGTGGCGAGATGCCCACGAAGACTCGTGACGCAATCAAGAGCTATCTCGGCGCGACCGCGCTTTCCAGCACACGCGTGCGCGAAGCTCTTGCTCTGGCCATCAATTCGACAACGTTCCAGTGGTATTAGTTACGGCGAAGGGAGCTCGCGCGGTTTCGTGCGCTCCCGCTCCGCACTTACAAGGAGTTCGCGATGCATGAGTCCGACAACAATGCCTGCACCGAGTACAACGAGCTGTCCCGGCGGCAGTTCGTAACCTGGTCAGCAGGCGCGGCCCTGCTCGCGACGTTCGTTCCGCCCTGGCTCCCCAAGGTGGTTCTGGCCGAATCATACGCGGCCAACCGGGACGTGATCATTTCGATCTTTATGCGGGGCGGGGCCGATGGACTCACACTTTGCGCGCCGTTCGCCGATCCGGAGTACTACACCGGCCGGCCGACAATTGCAATTCCGCGGCCTGACAGCAGCAGCGCGAACAAGGGCATAGCGCTCGACGACAGATTCGCCTTTCCGCAGGCGATGTCCGCGTTAGTGGAATCGTTCACTGCCAAGGACCTCCTGGTGGTCCACGGAACGGGATCAGTGGATTCATCCCGATCGCACTTCGACCAGCAGCACTTCATAGAAGTCGGGAAGCCGCGTGACCCGACGATCGTAACCGGCTGGCTGGGACGCCATCTGGCAAGTACGACGCCGATGCGTACCAATGCGCCGTTGCGGGCGCTGGGCATCGCCAACGGTCTCGCTCAGACCCTCATTGGTGCACCGCAGGCGCTGCCCATTCCGAGCCCCGCCAACTTCGGGCTCGTCGGCAACCCTGCAACACGCCAGGAACGCACCGACTGGCTCAAGAACGACTATTTGGGAACGATCGACCCTGTCAGATCGGCCGCAATCGATACTTCGGCGACAATGGATCTGCTGAAGACAATCAACTTCGCCGGCTACGCCCCGGCAAACGGTGCGGTATACCCTACCGGGTCATTCGGCGCGAGCCTCAGGTCCGCGGCAGCGCTGATCAAGGCCGACATTGGCGTAGAAGCAATCCAGGTCGATGTTGGTGGGTGGGACACCCATTCGACTCAAGCGCCCCTCACCGGCAGCATGTTCAACACCATGACAGGATTTGCAGGGGCGCTTGGCGCGCTCTACAAGGATCTGATCGCGGTGGGAGCTCACTCTGTCACGGTGGTGGTGGTCTCCGAGTTCGGTCGTAACGTGCGGGAGAATGGCAGCATGGGCACCGACCACGGTCGGGGCAACTGCATGTTCGTCATGGGTAAGAACATCGCTGGCGGAAAAGTGATGACGCGGAACTGGACGAGCCTTGCCCGCGAGAATCTCGAGAGCGGGAACGATCTCAAGGTCACCATCGATCACCGGGACATTCTTGCCGAGATCGTGAAGAACCGGCTGACGAACGACAAGCTGTCGTTTGTGTTCCCTGATTTCGTTCCGACTATGCGAGGAGCAACAGAGTAAGAGGGTTATTCGCGATTACAGCGCTGCGGATGGAGCCGGTGAAGCAGTGCGCGATGCCAGTGGGCCTTTACTCGTACCATTACTGTGCGACAGTAACCTGCCCCGACATCCCCGGGTGAATCAGACAATCGTACGGAAAGACCCCCACGACATTAAAGGTACGACTGACGACGGCGAGGCGAGTCACAGGAATGTTTGCGGGCACTCCTGCCTGGGCCTTGAACGTCACGTCATGCTGAACTGACGGAAAATCGAAGCTCACTGATCCGGTTCGGCGGATGGTCACAGCGAACGGGCTGAACGAATTGCCCGGCATCGAAACCGTCGTGGCAAATGGAATACCGCTGTCGTTGATGGTCAGGCCGGCGCTGCCCGCAACGGTGCCAATGCTGGCGGTGACAGTCGCCGAGCCAGCGGCTTTCGCCGTGACAAGACCGGTTGCGCTGACCGAAGCGACACTCTGCGGGGAGACAGACCAGGTGATCGCCGCTCCGCTGACCGGGTTGCCGTTCGAGCTTCGCGGTACGGCTGTGAACTGCACTTGCTGTCCGATCTCAAAAGTTGTTGTTGCCCCGGTTACCGAAATGCTGGCAACCGGGAGTGGGCCCACCGGACCGCCGGAGTCACCACTGCACGACATGATTGCCGTGCCAGAGAGCGTCAGCAATACAAGCCGCAACGAGCGACGCACGGGTTTTCGGCTGCTTATCGACTTTGCGTTTGTCATCTGATCTCAGCTCTATTGAATGTTTGCGTGACAATCACGTTGTTAGACGTGACATCGGGGTGACCGTTTGCCCTGACGATTGTCTGCTGCACTGAGTCGAAAGCCAGGTACTGAACCCAATGCAAAGGATGCATTCCATCTCCGGTGGCCCGCGTGCGTGTGCTCGATTTAATTAAATGCATGCACTATCTCTTGCTGCGGATATATCCATAGTACCCCGAGTGCCAGTCTGGGCGGTAGTGGCCGCTATCCTCGCTGCCGGCTGCGTGCCGGCGCGACCGGCCCCAAACGTCGTGCCCGCCGCAGGTGCAGCGACTACCGCCGACGAAGCTGCCACGGGCGCTGCTGCTCCTGGCGGCTCGGCGGAAGGCGAAGCTCTTTCGCCGGCCCCCGATAGCCTCTTCACGCCAGTACCCCTGGACGCGGCGATGATGCTCGGGTGTGTCGGGGTGAATCCGGAAGCTTCGTCGCCTGTCTGCGAAACGGCGGCGCCGTCGGCAGAGGAATTCGAGGCGTTCAATGCCGAAGCCGGCCGTCTTCAGGGCCACGCGAGATCCGAGTGCAGGCTGCTGGGCGATGCTGTCCGCGCCATCCTGCCGCGTGTGCGAATGTATCGAAAGGCTCTCATCAAACGTATTGGAGCCCATAGATATTACGGTGTTGGCCATGCATACGAGATCGATGACGTCTGGCTGGTGCGCGTGGCTCGACGACTCGACGACCTCAACGGGCGAACGCTTGCCGAGCTGAACCGGACGCTTCGGCACGAGGCGTCGCATACCATCGGAGCGACCGAAGAACAGGGTCCTGGATGGACGGCCGAACAGTACGCCGCTAATTGCTCGTAAAACCCCATGGGCTGCCATTCAGAACAACCGCTTGTTGCGGATGCGGGAATGATTCTGGCGGAATGGCAATTGACTCTTTCGCGAGACAGCTATCAGGATTCGGACAAGCGGGTGTCTGGCCAGCATAGTGGTATCGATCATTCTGACGATCGCCCTCAACCTTCTGCTTCGGGCGTGCTCAGGTTGAACCACGACTGTTGATGACGAAAAAAAGCAGGCGGCCCAGAGAGCCGCCTGCTTTTCATTGCACAACTGCCTGAAAGGCTATGGCAGTCCGCGCGCTGGATCGTTCCTGATGAAACCCTGAACGATGGTTATCACTTCGGCTTTCGTCAGCGCTTCGTCGAAAGCCTGAGTCGCGGCAAGCTGCTGCGCGGCCGCGCCCCCGATCGCCGATGTGCCGCCGACGGTCGCCGCATCCACGATAACTTCCGCCGTACCGTTAAAGATCACATGGCGCGTATTGCTGTCGGGGAACGATACCGGACCCGTGCCGCCGCCGTAAATCAGGTTCAATGCTGCGACAACTTCGGCCGGCGGGTTGGCGATGTTGCCTGCGCCCGCTGCGGCAGCGCCCCCTCCGCGAATGTATCCACTGAACCGCAGCGTAGTGTCGCTCGGGTTGCGCTGGCGGCGGATGCGCCGGATCTTCGAAGCGTGGCGTGCTTCGACTGAATGAATGCGAAGCGCGCTCTCCATCGCAATATCGGCATTCGTGTTGCCTGCAATCAGGAACCGGCCAGCCTGTCCCTTGTACGCGCGAACGCCGGTGTCCTCGAACGCCTGCGTTGCGAGCAGCAGCACATCGAGATTCGTGGTCGCGGACAGAAACGGTCCTGTGCCACTACCGTTACCACCGGTAAAGTCGAAATCCGCGGCGGTAATCGCTGGAGCCGTTCCGCCGAACAGCGGAATCGCCGTTGTCCGCAGGAAGTCCACATGCTGCTGCTCGTGCTTCTGGATCTGCATGAAGGTTTCCCGCGCCGAGGCGGGGATCAGTGCGCGGACAGGTGCGAACGCGTTATTCTGCGCCGCCAGTGCGCTGGTCCCAAGCACTGCCTTGTAAAACTCATTCTCAAGGTGCTCGAGAATGAGCGCGAACTGGAGAGCATCGAGAATGTCCGACGGCGCCTGCGCGAACACGTCGCGGCTCAGCGCGGCCAGCATCACCGGCACGGAGCCCATTGCGAGACCGGTCGCAACCATCGAGCTCACCGACGCGCCTTTTCTAATGGCGTCGCGGCGGGATACAAGCCTTTCGATGATCTCTGGATCGATAGCGTCCAGGATCGGCTGTTGATTCGTTTTCATTTATCAGTACTCCTGAGCGCTTATGGCGTGGGTGTGATGAAGTTGGTTGTCGGCACGCCTTGTGTGGCGGTCGGCTGATTGCTGATGGGCTGCGCTGCGAGCGTGTTGGGCAGAAGGATGTTGGTCGCGGCCGCACGGGCAATGATGTCGCCCGCCTCGAGCTTGATGTCCCGCCCCATGGCGTCGATGGTGTCATCGCTGGCGAACGCTGTGTTTGCGGTGCCGCCCGGCACGGAAATGTCGCGGAGCGCGGCAAGGTGACGTGCTTCAACCGACACGATCTTTCCTGCGAACAGAAGGTTGCGGGCGTCCTGCAGATACTTGCCCGACCCGTTGAGCCCGGACACACCCAGGGTCTCGAACCCTCGCGCGGCGGCGATGATGCTCGCCCTGCTGGCAAGGAACGTGTTCAACGTCGCCGTGTTGATATTGTTCCGCAGGCTGGGAACCGCCTGCGAGCCGAGCCCGGCGCGGACGACTTCAAGGTGAATAATCTCGGCGTCGCGGAGATCGACAAACAATTCCCGCTCCTCGGCCGGAAAGAACGTGTTGAAGTTCGAGCTTGCCACGACGGCGGTGTAGAAGGCCGCTTCGACTTCCTCGAGTACCTGAACCAGACGCAGGAACCCGGCGTCGGTTCTCAGATCGAACGACACTCCGGTGACGGGCGCCGGGCCCCCCGGTGGTGTAGTACCTCCACCTCCAGACCCCGGTCCGCCGGGTTGGATGGGCACGGCGATCGAGTCCCCTTCGCAACTGACGAGCGCAGGCAGCATCGCCGCCGCACTACCCGCACCGATAATCCGGACGAAGCCACGCCGACTGGTCGGCCGTTGCAACCCCGTCTCGATGGTGCCAAGGTCCTTCATGCTGTCCTGTCGAATCTTGGACATAAGCCTACCTCCCTCTGCTAGCCCCCATTGAATAGAGCGATCGGGCTAGCACAGATCGGCCTATTACGATTGATCATCAAGTTGGGGAACGGCAAGAGCCGCGCCAGCGCAGACATTCCCTTCCACATCAGGGAGCGGGCGGGCCAGAGAGGTCGCGGCGCTCACTTGCAATGACGGCAGAAAACGTGCATCTGGTGCGTTCGACCTGGAATTCCACAACTCAATTCCACAACCGGACTCCCGCGGAGCGAATAGATGGCCACCCCAGAAGATACCGAATCCAGAATGCCACCAGAACCGGACATCCCGTCGGCAGATGCGCCCCCTCCGCCGGTACCGGCTGCAGACGGGGCAAGTGGTTCCACCGGCGGCGATAGGTCGTCGGGCGGCGGCGCTATGCCGTCCAACCCTGACAGTGGCGGCATGCCATCTGGCGCTGGCAGTGGCGCGGGCGCCGACGGTGGCGGGGTGCCATCTGGCGCCGATGCTGGCTCCACTCCGATGGCCGAAGGTGATCCCGCGGTTTCCGCTGCTCCACCTGCCTTCGCTTCGGACCCTGCTGTCCCTGAAGGGCTCCAGGGCGAAGCGGCGCCTGCCGCCCCCACTGCAGCGCCACAGACCCGCGAAAAGACCAAAGGGGTCGCCGACGTCGTGTTTCTCATCGACGTCAGCGGAAGCATGGCGCCTATCATCGACGCCTTGCGCAAGAACATCGAAGCGTTCGTGGACTCGCTGAGCTCAGGAGATGCCAACAATGCAGCGCCCGTGCGGGACTGGCGCGGAAAGGTCGTCGGTTACCGCGACATCGAGGCGGCGAGCGGCGAAGGCCTGGAATGGATGGAGGATCATCCCTTCGTCCGCGACGCCGTTGCTCTGAAGGCCCAGCTCTCCAAACTGCAGGCGCAGGGCGGAGGCGACGAACCCGAGTCCCTTTTGGACGCGATCTACAAGGTCTCGACGATGGAAGCGTCGCCGAAGGGCGCTCAGTCGGAAGAAGCGAACAAGTGGCGATACCGCAGCGAGGCCGCCCGTGTCGTGGTGGTCTTCACAGATGCCTCATTCAAGGAGACTATGAGCATTCCCGAGGCGAAAGGCGGCGCGCTGCAGGACGTAGCCAATGTCGTCATGGCCAATCGCATCATTCTCAGCCTTTTTGCGCCCAACTTCGAGGGCTACGACAGACTCAGTCAGATCGACAAGAGCGAGTGGGAAGTGGTCGAGTACGAAGGCCTGAACCCACAGGAGGCGCTGCAGAAATTCACCGCCGATCCGGCGAATTTCCGCACGACTCTCAAACAACTCGCGGCGAGCGTGTCGCGATCAGCTGAAACGCTGGCGCTCTAGGACAGCACCGCTCCGGAGCGCACGATGGCAAAAAAACTGAGGGTCGGAGACACCATCCGCGGGTACCGCGTGACGAAAGTCTTCGGCCCGGGGATGATGGCGATATCCTACGGCGCTCAGGCGCCAGGCGGGGACAAGATATTCCTGAAGCAGTACAAATCCCCTTCTCCAACCGTGGTCTGGTACGCGCCCTTTGTCGATTACCAGCAGGAGCTGTCGAGCCGGATTCGCAAGGGGAAGGCAGCCCACTACGCGGTTCGTCTGATCGATGCGTTCGAGGAGCGGTGGGGAGGCCCGACGTACTTCGCGGCCTATGAATTTGTCGAGAATGGACGCGACCTGGACGACATGCTCGAGGAGGAGCGGGAGACTCACCGACGCACGAAAACAGCCCCAACCCGGGACCCCGCGGTCTGGGCCAGACACGTTACATGGGCCAAAGTTTTCATGGCCGGGATCGCTGCTCTCCATGAATCGAAAATCGTACATGCCGATCTCAAACCGGGAAACGCCTATCTGATCGAGGATCCGTCGATCGGTTCAGGGTACCAGCTGAAGATCATCGACACGGATTTTTCCGTGCTCACTGACCGGAAAGCGCCGTGGCATGGCCATCAGGGCTATGTCGGAACCGACAACTACCGGTCACCCGAGCACATGACACGCGGCGCGGTGCCAGTGCTCGAGTCCGACGTTTTTACATGCGGGCTCATTCTGTATGAGCTTCTCGTTGGAATGCATCCATACTGGCAGGAGGATCAGGCCGAGTATGCGAAACGTGTACGAGCGTATGACTTGAAGCCGCCAGCATTGCTGGGGACGATGCCGTCACCCGCGAGCAACGCCGAGGTGAGCGCGATTTTGCACCGGTGCCTTTCGCCGGATCCGAAAAAACGACCCACAGCCGCGGCAATCCGCGCGGCGCTGAGTGGGCGGGCGCCGCGAACAGGAACGGCCGCCGGGGCTGCAGGTGCAACTTCTCGCACTGTGCGGCCGGCTGCAGGATCGCCGATTGCGGGTTCCTCCACTGGCGCGAAAGCGGCGCCGGCAGCGGGATCGGGTTTGACGTCGGATAAAATCCAACTGGTTGCCGCGGGTGGTGAATCACTCCAGATCGGCGTTCGAACAGCTCTTGGCAAGGCAATCCTTCGCCGCTTCGGACCCGATGCGGAGTTCTGGGACTCGACGCAGTGCACTGTTGAGCGGCGCCCGGACAGACAATGGATTGTGACACCGGCGCTTGCGACCGTGAATGAAACGCTAGTGAATGGTGTCCCACTCACTGCACCCCGGATACTGAACGACGGCGACGTGCTTGCCGCGGGTCGCAGCGCAAAGGGAATATCCAAGCTTCCCCTTACGGCGCGTGTCGGCTGAGGCGGCCGCCGGCGAATCAAGCGCGCCGGATGATAATGCAGGATCAAAGGCCGGCGACTCCGGGATTGAACCGGCGTTGGAAACGGCTTCCGGGGCGCCCCAGGAAGCAGGGCCCGGTGAGGAAGCTGACGTTGGTGAGGGAGCAGACATCGGCGAGGAAGGAGACGTCGGCGAGGAAGCAGACGTGCCCTCCCGCGCGGCCCCCGAGATACACGGCGACCTTGGCCCTGATGAATCCGCTGCCGGCACATTGCCGGATGACCGGGAGCCGGAATTGGCCGTTGCGCCCATTCCGCCGGTCGTCGATGTCCGCGACCTCGACTGGGACGCCATCGCTGCGTCGCTTGGTCCGGGCGCTCTTCGCGCGCGTATCCGCGGGACGGTGGAACGGCTCGAGGCGCTGCTCGATTCTGAAGGTGGGGCGGGCATGCTGTTCGACGATCATCGAACGAGTAGGTCTGACCGCGCACTGCGGCTGACGGAAGTGTCCGACGAACCGCTCTGGTTCATCGGCGACATTCATGGTGACCTTCTCGCGCTGGATACTGCGCTTGCCCTGATAGACCGTGAGGCGGGCCGGGAAGGCGCCATGCGCGCGCGCATCGTTCTGCTGGGCGATCTGTTCGATGACGGAGGCTACGGTCTGGAAACGCTGCTTCGAGTTTTCGAGCTCATTCTCGACCGTCCGCAGACGATCTGCTTTATCGCCGGCAATCACGACGAAGCACTTGGATACAACGGGGCACGCTTCACGGCAACGATATCGCCATCGGATTTTTCCGATTTCCTCAACGAGAACCTTGCCCACGAATGGATCGGCCGGGCGGGAAAGCTGGCAGTGAGGATTACTGCCGATGCACCACGCGCGCTGTTCTTTCCCGATGGATTGCTTGCGGCACATGGTGGATTTCCTCTGACCGATCTTCACGCGAGCCTCGCGGCTTCGGGAGACTGGAACGATCCTCGATGCCTCACTGACTACGTCTGGAGCCGCGCTCATCCGCGGGCCCGGAAGAAGCTTCCGAACCGGATGTCGCGCGGAAGCCAATTCGGCTACGAGGATTTCGCCGCATTCTGCGCGCTTAGCCATACGCTCGGCCGGCCTGTGACGCACATGGTCAGAGGCCACGACCACGTTGACGAAAGGTTCGAAATCTATCCGGCGTATTCCCGCACTCCGGTGCTCACCACTGTCGCGCTTTCGCGGCGGCTCAAGCGCGAGTTGTACGGACCGTACTTGCGGGTACCAACCGTGGCACGATGGATCAGGGGATCACTGCCGCAGGTGTATCGGCTGCACCTGCCGGAAGCGTTAATTCGGAGCTGTTATCCCGAGGAGACAAGTGACGGCAGTCCGCCTGATCCTGTGGAACAGGTAGCAACATGAGTGGAGTGGCGCTCCGCTGCCCCACATGCGGGACAACTCAGATGAGACCGGGGGAGTGCGAAGCCTGCTCGGACGATCAGGTGCGTTACTTCTGTTCGAATCACAGGCCGGGCGTCTGGCTCGACAAGCCTGTATGCGCGCAGTGCGGGTCGAAATTTGGAGACTCGCCGAAACGCGAAGCACCGCCGGCGCCTCGGTCAGCGCCGACTGCACCGCCTCGCACTCCCCGGCGGCCGGAATCGCCACCGCCGCCTGTCCTGCGCGACATCGCGCCGCCGCGTGAGCGGGTCCGGGCGCGTCCGCCCATGGTACCCGAGCCAGAGGTAGCGCCCGAACGTCCATCGCTCGAAGACCTTCTCGAAATCCTGTCCCCGGGAGAGCGGGAGCGCGCGGGTTACAGAGTAGAGGAAGTTACGCGGCCTGAGCCGGCGCCTGCGGTCAAGCTTCCCTCGCTGCCGATCAAGGGTTGCATCGTCAGGTTTGCAATATTGGTGTTTCTGTTTATCGCGCTGGCGATCGGGGGAATCTTTCTGCTGGTCGGCGGGGGGATCGAAGGATTTGTGGTTGACCTCGGGCAGTCGACAGGTCTGATGACGGGAACTCCCGAGCAGACACAGCGTGGTATCGATGCGTTTCGCAGGGGTGATCTCATCACCGCAGAGCGGGAGCTGGCCCAGGCAGCGATGACGTACCCTCGTTCCGCGCTGGCGCTCCTTTACCTCGCAAAGATGCGAACTGATGCAGGTGATCTTTCACAAGCCGGCGACTATCTCCAGACCGCCGTTCAGCGCGAGCCGGACAACGGGTCGACACATCGCGAACTGGGCCTCAATCACCTTGCGAAGGCGACTGCCTCAGGGCGTCTTCAATCCGGCGAGCTCGTCTCAAGAGATGACCTCGTGGAAGCCGATCGCCATTTCGTGATTGCCGGCTCCCTTGCTCCGAACGACCGGGCGGCGGTCGGCTATCACGGCTGTGCATTGGCCGAACTGGGCGTCGAGGAGGAAGCCGTTCGGGTGCTGTCTCTGGCAGGAGATGGTCCGTGGCAGCGATGCCGACATGTCGCGTCGCCCCGTCGTTAGCGAAGCTTTGGCGAAGGGTTGGGAAACCATTGTCATGTCGTTCAAACCCTTCTCCAGCCGTGACAGTCCAATCCGGGTGACCATTCCCTCACCCGGAGCCATCCGATGTTGATTCGTGCAGCCGTTTTTTTTCTCCTGACCACTTCGTTCACCGACGTCGACGCTCAAGGCTCGTCGGAAGCCTCTTCTGCTGTGTTCCGTGGCGAGATGCAGCGTGGCTCGTGGCTTCGTATCCGCAGTCTCAGGGGGGCAATCGAGGTGCGCGAGGCGGCGGGAAATACTGCAAGCGTTTCCGCGCGGCGGCGATTCACCGCCCGGTCGCTGGGCCGAATCAGCTTTGAGACCCGTCGTGACGGCGAGAACGTCACTGTCTGCGCAATCTGGGAAAGCACCAGGCGCTGCGACGCGGACGGCTACGATTCCCGTGGTGGAAACGACAGCGATCTCGGCGTCGTCGACTTCATCGTCGAGCTTCCTAAAGGTGTCAAGCTCACGGCCGCAACCGGTAACGGGGCGGTGCACGTCCGCAATGCAGGCGAAGAGGTCAAAGCCAGCTCGGGGAACGGGGACGTCTCGGTGCTCGGGGCAAACGGTCGCGTGAGGGCCAGCTCAGGAAACGGAGATATCGAGATAACCGGTGCCGGGGGGCCGGTACGCGCAAGTTCAGGCAACGGAAGCATTCGCGTGAGCACGGCGAGGGGACCCGTCTCCGCATCGACCGGGAATGGTCGAATCGACGCTGAGATGACGTCGCTGGACACTGAGGGGGACATGGCATTCAGCAGCGGGAACGGATCGATCATCGTTACGTTCCCCTCGAATCTCTCGGCTGTCGTCGACGCGGGCGTTGCGGCAAAAAGTCTGACCACGGATTTCCCGCTTACGCTGCCCGCGAGGTGGAATTCAAGCCGGGTTCGCGGAACGATCGGCCAGGGCGGCAGGCATGTTCGCTTCTCGACCGGCAATGGCCGCGTGACGATTCGCAAAGGCCGGTAAGCCCTCGCTATCCGATCATCCGTTCGATCGTGTGACGGCGAAGCGGGGCACGCATGGCTCTGTGCGGCCTCGCACGCTTGTATCAGAACAGCGTGCCTGGGTGCGCGTTCTGATATAGCATGAAGCAACCGACCAGCAACAGCAGCGCCGAGAAGCCACGTTGCAAAGCGGCGCCGGACAGGAAGCGCGTCAGATATGTACCCACAAGAATCCCCGCGATCGCAAATGCAGTGAAGCTGCCGACGAATTCCCATTGCATGTCGACTGTGCCATGGTATCCGGCAAACCCCGCTGCAGAATTCATGGCGATCACCAGCAACGAAGTGCCGATTGCCTGCTTTATCGGAACACGGGCCGCGATGACGAGTGCCGGCACGATCAGAAACCCGCCACCAACACCAACCATTCCGGTGAGCACGCCAATCACAAGCCCCACGACGACAGTTTTCGGCGTCAAAAGCGTCAGCCGCTTGTCTGCGGAATCATCACCCGCACCGGCGGCACCTTGTGAAAAGGACGACCACATCATCAGTATCGCGGCGGCGAGAATGACAACCGAAAGCAACGTGAGCTGAGTGGCCCCCGATATCAGCACCGAGACGCGCGCTCCCAGATACGAGCCGGTCATCGCTATCAGGCCAAAAACAAACGCCGCTCGCGCCTCTACATTTCCGGCGCACCAATGGCTGATTGCGCCAGCGAGACTTGTCGCGCCAACGACCGGAAGGCTCATCGCGATCGCCGGTTTTGCGGCGAAGCCCAGCAGGTAAACAAACACCGGCACTGTCAGTATCGATCCACCGCCGCCCATAAGGCCGAGTGACGCGCCGATCAGCGCTGCCAGCGCGAATGCCAGGACTAGCAACGGATTGCCGATGTGGCGCCATTCACTTCGCTGCCCATTGGATCCTCATGATGATTGTCACAAGTTGCACCACGCCCTCGGCGACCCCAAGCTACACACTAAAACCCAGGGGAAAAATGCACAGACCTGGGCTATCAGAATTCCGGAACTTTTATGAACCGACAGCGATGGAGCTGACAATATGTCTGACGACACTGACGATCTTACCGCATACGTCGAAGGAAGCGACGGAATTCTCGTAATTCGGGCAGCCGGGACGAACCGTAGCTGGAACGGGATCCGATACAAGACAGGCCTCTCGGGAAAAAATACCGGGGCGCGGAAACTTTCCATGAACGTTGCGACTATCCCGCC
The DNA here is from genome assembly GCA_037721215.1 of Gemmatimonadaceae bacterium. Classification (NCBI taxonomy): domain Bacteria; kingdom Pseudomonadati; phylum Gemmatimonadota; class Gemmatimonadia; order Gemmatimonadales; family Gemmatimonadaceae; species Gemmatimonadaceae bacterium. Next base: position 41,907 of record JBBJNV010000010.1, on the reverse strand, counting down.
CGGCGGCGTCGCGCATGCGCACATCCACGTGGATTTCGAGGTTATGCTCTACATCCTCGAAGGAAACGTGCGCCACGAGTATGGGGCCGGGCTCGATAAAAGCGTCGACAATCGCGCGGGGGATTTCATCTTCATCGAACCCGGGGTGCCTCACGAGGTCTGTAACCTCAGCGACGTCGATCCGGTTGTCGCTGTCGTCGCCCGCTCGGACGCAAGCGAATGGGAAAACATCGCCGATTATCCCAGCAAGCGCCGCCCCGCAGCCCGACGTCCATAGCCCTGCAGGGCTTGAAACCTGCAAACCGACGCACCCAAATGCCATCTGCCGACCTACTCCGCACCACGGATCGCGGGCTTTATTGCGAGGCCGGCGATTTTTACGTCGATCCCTGGATGCCAGTCGACCGAGCTGTCATCACTCACGCTCACGGCGACCATGCCCGATGGGGATCGCGCTCCTACGCGTGCGCCACAGAAAGCGAGAGGGTGTTGCGAACTCGCATCGGACCCGATGCATCGATAGAGTCATTTGGGTGGGGCGAAGGGTTCAGCATCAACGGCGTCCGAATTTCCTTTCATCCAGCGGGCCATATACTGGGCTCGGCGCAGATAAGGGTGGAATACGAGGGTGAGATCTGGGTCGTGTCGGGCGATTACAAGACCGAACCAGACCCGACGTGCACGCCGTTCGTGCCGGTTGCGTGCAACGTCTTTGTCACCGAATCCACATTCGGACTTCCAATCTACCGGTGGACAGCGCAAGCCGAAACGTTCGCCGACATGGCATCATGGTGGAGCGCCAACCGCGATGCCGGACGCGCGTCAATCGTGTTCGCCTACGCGCTTGGCAAAGCGCAGCGCGTTCTCGCCGGCCTCGCACCGTTCGCGCACGGCAGTTTTTACACACATGGGGCAGTTGAGCGGCTGAATCGGGATTACCGCGACACCGGCATCGCCTTGCCGCCGACTACATACGCCGGATCGGTGGAAAAGGGGCACGACTGGACGGGCGCGTTGATCGTTGCGCCGCCATCAGCAGCGGGCTCGACATGGCTCAGACGTTTTGGGCCTGCGTCGACAGCATTCGCGTCAGGATGGATGCGAGTGCGCGGTGCGCGACGCAGACGGTCGGTGGACCGTGGTTTTGCCCTCTCCGATCACGTCGACTGGCCAGCATTGATGACCGCTATCGACGCCACAGGGGCCGAACGCGTCATCGTCACCCATGGGTATCGCGACGCGGTGGTACGTGCGCTGCGCGAGCGGGGGCTTCGCGCGGAATCGCTCGCAAGCCACTGGGAAGGGGAGATCGAAGAGGATGTGGTCGCGCCCGGCGAAACGATACCCGAATGAAGCGTTTCGCCCGGCTTTTCTCCGAGATCGACTCCACCACCCGCATCAACGCCAAAGTCGACGCCATGAGCCGCTATTTCTCCGAAGCATCGCCAGACGATGCAGCGTGGGCCGTCTACTTTCTCAGCGGAGGGCGTCCCAAGCGACTTGTTCCAGTGCGCAGGCTCGCGGCCTGGGCGATGGAAGTCTCGGGAATCGCGGAATGGCTGTTCGAGGAATCGTATCATGCTGTTGGGGATCTCGCTGAAACGATTGCCCTCCTTTTACCTGAAAGCGCCGAGTCGAGCGATCTCGCGTTGCATCTGTGGGTTGAGGAAAAGCTGCTGCCGATCGGAAAAGCCTCTGAGGAAATGCAGCGCACTATTGTCGTCGAAGCCTGGCACGCGCTGGGTGGGGTAGAGCGGTTTGTGTGGAACAAGCTGATAACGGGCAGTCTTCGCGTCGGCGTTTCGCAGTCTCTGCTTTTGCGCAGCCTGTCGCGCGCGAGCGGAGTGCCGGAAGGAGTGATATCCCATCGCTTCGCCGGCGACTGGCAGCCTTCGGCTGCGGCGTATACGCGGCTCGTTGCACCAGGTACTGAAGCGCCGCAGGCATCGAGTCCCTATCCATTCTTTCTCGCATATTCGCTCGAAACCGAGCTGGACGACCTCGGCTCCGTGTTCGATTGGCAGGTGGAATGGAAGTGGGACGGAATTCGTGCTCAGCTCATCCGGCGCGATGGTCTTTCGTATCTCTGGTCACGCGGCGATGAGCTCATCACCGATCGGTTTCCCGAGATCATCGATGCATCGGTATGGCTCGCGGACGGAACCGTGATCGACGGCGAAATTCTGCCATGGCGGGACGGTCGCCCTCTCCCCTTCGCTCAGCTGCAGCGGCGCATCGGGCGCAAGAATCTGAGCGCCCGCATCCGTGCCGAAGTTCCGATCGTCATCCTCGCTTACGACTTGCTCGAGCTTGATGGAGAGGACTTGCGTGGCATGCCGCTCTCTGTCCGACGGGGGATGTTGGTGGAGATGGTGGGAGCAGTAAATGCCGAGTCGCGAATTCTCGTTTCGCCGGTAGTGAGTGCATCATCATGGGACGATATTCGCGCGGCGCGCGCCAAGGCACGCTCGCTTGGCTCCGAGGGGCTGATGCTCAAGCGCCGCGATACGCACTATGGCGTCGGCCGCCGCAAGGGCGGGTGGTGGAAATGGAAACTGGAACCTTATTCCGTGGACGCTATCATGGTCTATGCGCAATCGGGCCATGGACGGCGGGCACTGCTGCACACCGACTACACCTTTGCCGTCCGTGACGGTGAAGCGCTCGTGCCGTTCGCGAAAGCATACTCCGGCCTTACCGACGCTGAGATCCGCGAGCTCGACGTCTGGATCAGGCGGAACACCACAGAAAAGTTCGGCCCGGTGCGATCGGTGAAGCCGGAGCAGGTGTTCGAGCTTGGTTTCGAGGGAATTCAGGCATCGCCACGACACAAGTCCGGGATCGCCGTGCGATTTCCGCGCATTCTGCGGTGGCGTAAGGACAAGCCCGCGCACGAAGCAGACACTCTCGACATGTTGAAAGCACTGCTGCTATCCACGGACGGTGGAGTGGACGCCGTGGATCAGGGCAGCGATTGACGGCACGACCGCCGGCAGCGCGTGCCAGCGTTCCCGACGCTCCCGCGGCGAAGCAAGGTCAGAAAAAGCCCACGCGCCCACGATCCCCGCGGACTGGCAGAAAATCGGCGAATGCGCTGATTGCGGGATGGTTTGCCTCGCGAGGGTGGAAGGCGTTTTCATTTCAGCGCGAGGTGTGGGACGCTTACCTTGGCGGCGAGAGCGGGCTTATTCACGCGGCAACCGGTACCGGGAAAACACTGGCTGCCTGGGTGGGGCCGCTCCTGGAGTTTATCGCTGAAGGAAACGCGCACGATTCGACGGCGCCGCCAGGCAGAAAACGCTCAGCGCGCAACTCGGCGCCGCCGCTCCGGGTGCTCTGGATAACGCCGCTGCGCGCACTTGCCGCGGACACGACTGCAGCCCTGCTGCAGCCGGTCACCGACCTCGGTCTGCCGTGGAGTGTGGAGACGAGAACCGGCGACACGACATCTGCTTTGCGGTCACGCCAGGCGCGCAGGCTACCAACGGCGCTGGTTACAACTCCCGAGAGCCTGTCGCTGCTCATTTCCCGGGAGAATGCATCCGATCAGTTTATCCACTTGAGGGTGGTCGTGGTCGATGAATGGCACGAGTTGATGGGCACCAAGCGCGGCGTGCAGACTCAGCTTGCACTCGCACGACTGCGAGGAATCTGCCCGCAACTCCGCACGTGGGGTCTGTCGGCAACCATCGGAAACATTGACGACGCGAAAACCACTCTGCTCGGCCGCGCGACCATGGCGACGTCATCGCGAATGGTTCGCGGTGTCGAGCCAAAAAGTATCATCGTCGACTCGCTTATTCCCCCGGTGATCGAACGATTTCCGTGGGCTGGACATCTTGGCACGCAGATGGCGCCGCAGGTTGTTGCAGCGATCGAGGAAGGCGAGACGGCGATCGTATTCACCAACACCCGGTCGCAAACCGAGATCTGGTACCAGGCGATTCTCGCACAGCGTCCCGATTGGGCCGGCACGATCGCGCTCCATCACGGATCGCTCGACAGAAAGCGCCGCGACTGGGTGGAAGAGGGCCTGCGCACGGCACGTCTTCGCTGTGTGGTCGCGACATCCAGTCTCGATCTCGGTGTCGATTTTTCGCCAGTCGACAGAGTGATCCAGATCGGCAGCCCAAAGGGAATTGCGCGATTAACGCAGCGTGCCGGACGAAGCGGTCACCGGCCGGGAGCGGCAAGCAGAGTGACATGCGTTCCCACTCACACGCTCGAGCTCATTGAAGTCGCCGCAGCTCGAGACGGTGTCGAGTCAGGGGCCATCGAATCACGGTATCCGGTAATTCGTCCCCTCGACGTTCTCGCTCAGCACGTTGTCACCATTGCTGTCGGAGAGGGTTTTATGCCTGCCGAGCTGTTCGACGAAGTGCGCCAGACAGACGCGTTCGCTGACCTTCCGGAAGACGAATGGGACTGGGTGCTCTCATTTGTCAGCAATGGCGGTGAAGCGCTAAAGGGATATCCGGAATATTCGAAGGTGCGCGCCGATGCTGAGGGGCGCTGGCGTGTTGAGGACCGGACAATGGCTCGCAGGCACCGGATGACGATTGGCACCATTGTCAGCGACTCACACGTCGTCGTTCAGTATCTCCGCGGAGGCAGACTCGGATCCGTTGAGGAGTCGTTCATTGCCCGCCTTCGTCAGGGTGACCGTTTCTTTTTTGCGGGTGCGCCGCTGGAGTTTATCAGGGTGCGTGACATGGTGGCGTGGGTGCGGCGAGCGCCCAGCGTAAAAGGGGCAGTTCCGAGATGGGCAGGCAGCAGGATGCCGCTTTCGGGAGAGCTCGCTTCCGCTCTGCGCAATCGCCTTGGCGAAGCGGCACGGGGAGTATTCCGTGGCCCCGAGATGCAGGCCATTCAGCCCATTCTTCAGGTTCAGGCAAAGTGGTCGAGAATCCCTGGTCCCGGTGAGTTTCTCATCGAGCGGGTGGCCTCGCGGGAAGGTCATCACCTTTTTTTCTTTCCCTTTGAAGGCCGTCTGGTGCACGAAGGGCTCGCAGCCCTGTTTGCGTGGCGCATCTCGCGAATCCGTCCGATCACCTTCTCGATGTCGTCCAATGATTACGGATTCGAGCTGCTCTCGCCCGATGAAGCGCCGATAGAGGAGGCGCTCGCTAATGGGCTCCTCGATGCACACAATCTCGTTGGCGATATCCCTGCATCACTCAACGCAACGGAGATGGCGCGACGACAGTTCAGGGAAATTGCGCGCGTAGCGGGCCTTGTTTTCCCTGGATTCCCACGGTCGGGCAAGACCGACCGCCAGCTTCAGGCCTCGAGCGGCCTCTTCTTCGATGTATTCATGAGGTACGACGCGGGCAACATGCTGCTCGGCCAGGCGCGTCGCGAAGTTCTGGAGCGACAGCTGGAGCGCACGCGGCTTGGTCTTACGCTGCAACGCATCTCCGCGGCGCAGGTTATTGTGATGAATCCGAAGCGCACGCCGCCGCTTGCGTTTCCGCTTCTGGTCGACCGGACGCGGGAGCGCGTGTCGTCGGAAAAACTCTCCGATCGTGTCAAACGGATGCAGCGGGCTCTCGAGCGGGCGGCTGGGTGAGCGAGGCAGTGCCATGCGGCGACTGCACAGTCTCGCTCTTCGGACAGACACTGGCACTGATGCCGGAGCGGGCTGTGTGGTGGAGGGACACCGATACACTGCTCGTTGCCGACCTGCATTTCGGGAAAGCGGCGGCGTTCAGAGCCGGCGGCATCCCCGTTCCGTCCGGCACGACCCACGAGGCGTTGGACCGACTGCAATCCATTGCCCGGCGCACTCGCGCGCGCCGCATCGTGTTTCTCGGTGACCTGCTTCACGCGAAAGCGGGAAGGTCAATCGATGTGCTCGATGCACTCTCAGACTGGCGAAAGGCGAACAGTGATCTCGAGCTGCTGCTTGTGCGCGGCAATCACGACCGTCATGCGGGAGATCCGCCCGGGGAGCTCGGTATTCGCTGTGAGAACGCCCCATTCCTGATCGGCCCATTCGCGATGAGCCATTACCCGGCAGTACATCCGGATGGATATGTCATCGCCGGCCATGTTCATCCCGGCATTCGCCTCTACGGAGCCGGTCGCGAGCGGGTACGCCTTCCGTGCTTCGTGTTTGACGAAAGCTCGGCGATCCTTCCTGCGTTCGGTGATTTCACCGGACTCGCCAATATCGAACCAGAGCCGGGACGGAGTACCTACGCCATTGCAGGAGAAGAGGTAGTTCGCATTAGTAACATATAGCTACTATTTGTGGCCCACCTTGAGGTCCAGCGCGCTCATCCGCGTCGGTCCCGGATAACGTGAGCCGTCGCCCTTGATCGCCCGCCACAAAACGCGGTTGAACGAGTCTTCATCGGCGACATCCTCCACCCGCAGATCGAGGCGCGCGCTCTCTCTTGCGTTGGCGCCGGTACGGGGGTTCATCTCCGTCAGCGACACCGATGGGACAAGCACCGAATACGGACGCAGGTCGGGAGAAGATGCGAATACCTCGCGCAGAGGCCGGCCGTAGTAATCGAACTGAGACATCGAGCCGAGTCCCAGAATCTCCTCCATCGTCAGCAGCGCATCGGTGGTATTTGTAAAACGATGGATCACGCCGGGCCTGTTGTAGGGGGAGATGACAAAGAACGGCGAGCGGTGCGAGTCGAAGTGATCCGGTCCGTTCTGCGCATCATCTTCGAGCACGAATACGACAGTATTCTTCCAGAAGGCGGAGCGGGATAGTGCATCGATCATGCGGCCGAGCGCGAGGTCGTTGTCCGCCATCATCGCGCGCGGAGTGGGTGAGCCCGCTCGGGCGCCAGCGGTGTGATCGTTGGGTAATCTCACGATCTGAAGCTTTGGCATGACGCCACGTCTCTCGAATTCACGCAAGTCCGCCAACCAGACGTCTGCCCGCACCTGATCCTTTATAGAAAGATCGTAACCAGGGAATCGCGGATTCGTGTTGGCGGCAAGAAACGGCTTGTTCCCCCGGTAACCATCCGGCAACGCGCTCGTATCCCGAACTGCAGGCGGCACGACGAACTCGCCATAATTGCGGAACGTAATCCCTTTCTTTTGAGCGAGATCCCAGAGATAGCCACTCGCCGGCTCGGCCACATCATCCTCCGGGATAAAAGCCGCTCCCCATCCGCGATTGGTGCCCTCGTAGTCGTAGGTTCGACCCCTTCCGGAGTAATTGGACGGCACCGTTTTCTGCAGGTAGTCAGTAGTGTACGCCGCCATGCTCCAGTTGTGGCCGTCAGGACTTACTTCAGCGTTGACGAAAAAACGATCGTAAAGTCCGAACCGCTCGGCGAGCGCATGGTGGTTCGGACTGACCGGGCGAGGGAAGAAGACAAGCGATGTATCTCCGTCACCGAGCGGCAGATCGCCGAGCACCTGGTCGTAGGTGCGGTTTTCCTTGATGATGTAGATGACGTGCTGAAATGGTGGATACGTGAAGCGCTTGCGTCGCGGCGCATCCCAGCCATTCGCGCGCGCAACCACCCCGGTCAGACGCGCGAGCTCTGCGCCGGCCGTGCGGGCAAACGGAATCACTGTCATCGTCCCGGACAATTGGCCGAGTGTCCGGGCACTGTCTGGCCTGACGGCAGGGTTGCGGATGGCGCCGGGTTGCGGGCCCCCGGTATTCGAGGAGGTCCCGCGGCCTTTCGCATCGATCACGTAAAGTGTGTCGCCGATGGCGAGCACACCGGACGGATACCAGCCCGTGGCGACACGTCCGGCGAGGCGATCCGATCCGGTCGCGCCGGCAACATTGGATGTGCGAGCGGTAAGATCGAAGATGCCGATTGCGTTGTTATCCGCCTCGGCGACATAGAGCCGGGTACCGTTTTCGGACAACGCGAGCGCATTGGGGGTGCTACCCTCGGCTGGTCCTTCAGGAGGGGGATCGAGCAGTTCCGCCACCACTGCTCGCGTTCTCGTGTCAACTACAACCACGCGGTCAGTGCTTCCAGAAGCGATGAACAGGCGCGAGCCATCCCGATTGAGAAGCAGCGCTGATGGGTGTCGAGCGACGGTGAGTTTCCCGGTTGCTGACAGTCCGCCATTCCCGGTCGCCCGGAAAGTGTGCACCGATCGGCCTCCCCATGCTGATACATAAACAGCGCCGTCCGGCGCGACGACGACTCCGTAAGGATATCGCTCGGTGGGAAATCGTGCCTTTACTCTGCCTGTCGCTACGTCGAGTACTGCGAGAGCGTCGCCCAGGTTTTCGGCTACATACAGCGTGCGCCCGTCCCGGGACAATGCGATGCCGGCGGGATATCGTTTTCCGGACTCGCCCGGTTTTTTCGGTCCGAGTATGAGACTGTCTACGAGTGCAAGCCGCCGATCCCGCCACGAATACCTGTAGACCACGTCCTGGTTGCCACCGGACGCGTACACCGATTCGCCGGTGGGCGAAATAGCGATGCCGAGAAACGCCGCGGGTTGAAGCATCGTCTGGAGCACTGCACCGGACTGGCGGTCGACGACCTGCAATCCCTGCTGACGCCAGCCGCTCAGAAGCAGGAGCATTCGATCCCGCTCCGGGGTGAGCAGCATGCTCAGCGGGAATGACCCGACGTCGAATGAACGCCCCGCGGGGGCTAGCCGAGCTCCGGTCGGGAGACGCGGCTGCAGGGCCGTGGAGGAATCACCACCGGCGGCAGGCGGCGGTTGCGGTCCGCGCTTGCACGCTGCGAGGAGTGACAGCGCCCCGCAGAAGCAGAGCAGGCGCAGAATGAGATGACGACGGAAGTGTTGCCGGTCCCCTGACGTTTCTCTCATGAGTCTCGAACGTTGAACGGTGGCGTCGCGGCCGGTGACACTCCGGAAGGCCCGGCGACTAGTCTGTTCACCGGGGCCGCTGAAAAGGAAATCTGGTTTCGCCCGAAGTGCCCCGGCAAGAGATCGATCGACGCCCCACAAGACGCCCCTCGAATTCTGTAGCGCGTTCGTTACCTGCGGCGAAGGTTCCCAGACGTTTTCGGGGGGTCTATTCGTCCAGTGCTGCGAGTTGCACGTTTGGAAAACCCTCCACGAAGCGCAGGCTGACTCTCCACGGATTGCAGCAGACTTCGCAATCTTCCACGTACTCCTGCACGCTCCCGCCCCCCGGGTCGACGGCTATCGTGACTCCCTCCCCGCAGCAGGGGCAGACAACCGCACACGAGGTTTCCGCCGATCCGTCGCCGAGGGGGAACTCTTCATTCAACTCGCTATCATCGTCTCCGTTCGACATCGAGAAATCCTCCCTCAAGGCATCCGACCTCCGTTCAACCGCCTTGCGACATCCTTGCCAGACACCTTCGCGATGGCAAGCACGGATTCGGTCCAGGCCAGGCTCAGGGTTTCCACTTCGTTGTGGGTGAGAATTCTGTCACCGTCCCGCGCCCGCTTCGTGATTCGATCCGCCCTTGCCGCACACCCAGTGAGTATCGGCTCGACCGTCCCCGAAAATCCGGCTCCTGCCAGATTCAGGTAGTACTCCGATCCGGACAATAGGCTGACCGCACGCGCGGCACTCTCCGGGAAAGTCCGCGGCGGGACCAAGCCGAGGCGGAGAAACGGAATCGTCCAGTTTTCCGTGGCAAACATTCCCTGTGGGTTGGGGCTCCACAACCATGCATGGAGTATCGAGAGGCGCATGCCCTTTGCCGCGGATGGAGCCGTGTGATGGTCCGGCAGCAAAGCTTCTTCGTCGAGCGTCCCGTTGTGCTCGTGCCAGACAGCATTTCTCCCAAATATGGCTGGAGGCGACTGCCCGAACGCCAACGGTGCTGCGTACACCACCCCGGTGAGCACAGGTCGTCCTTCGACCTTGATGTAGGTGAGTAGCGCCGGCTCCGTTACGTCAAACGTGTCCGCAACAACATGACGGGGATTGATCCAGTGCTCGCCCATCGAAGGCACGTCCGGCCCGATTCGCCGGTAGCCAGCGGCGACGGCGGCTCGACGGTCGCGAAACCCAGCTGCAGCAGCCTTTGTCGCCGCGAGGAGTTTTGCGACATGCCCATCTGTTGCCGTTGGAGCAACCACAACGTGTGCGTGTCCCGGCGGTTCGTTATGCGATGTCTGGGCGCCAGATGTTGCATTTATACCGACCAGCAGCATACCAGTTACGCAAACGCGGGCGGCCAGGAATCTGAGCGCGTTCATTGGACTGTCACGATTGCTGCCTGGCCGAGCTGCGCCAGAAGCTGGCGTTCGACCTCGGGGGTAAGTCCCTGCGGGAAATGGCTGACGAGGCGCAGTCGATCAAGGTTTTCCCGCGATGGCCGTTCCCCCGCGGCCAACTTGTATTCACCCTTCATCTGACCGATCGTGAGGCCGCCGAGCGATGCGAAGGGAAAAAAGGAAAGCTGCTTCTGCGCGGAGAGGACGACGCCATCATCGCGCACGGCCACGAGCTCTCCGGAGATTGCGCCGCCCCGTGAGACGACAGTCGCCTGGGCCCCGCCTGGAATGGTGGCAATTGCAAGATCCTTCCCCGATTTCCCGATAACGCAAGCCGACAAAGCCAGCAGCGAAAGTGCCACGCCTGTTCTGAATGGTGTCATGATGTTCACCTTGCGGCGATGCGGGAGGAATAAAAATGACGCTCCATGTCATCCTGCTTTACGCGCCACTGGCGCATTGCTTTGAGGAGGGTCGCGTTCGACGGAACGAATTTCTCGCCTGATGCAGCCTTGATCCAGCTGCCCCGTACCCATTCCGTGTAATAACCTTGCGATGCAAGCATGAAAGTGCGGGCCGGGGACGCCTGCACTCCCGCTTCAAACTCGACTCGAAAAGACTGTCCAGGGGATGTAATGAGGTATCCCTCGTCCGAGTCCACGACCGATGCAAGCGCCGCCTTGTTCTGTCCCGGGTCACCCATTGCAACGCGGGCGGCTGGGATCACCCGAGTTGCCGGCCTTCGCCACGACGTGGAAGTCCGGATGGCATCAATCCTCCAGTCGTCAGCGACGAATGACAGCCTGACTCTCACATTGCTGCCGCTGCTTCGGACGGCGGGCACCATGAGCGCGACCCGGTGAAATGCAATTGGTCCCGAATCACCTATGCGCGCTACCTGCCTCCATGTGCTCCCGTCGAGAACTGAAACGCGCATCCCCATGTGTGAGCTGTACCATTTTGCCATCTCGACAGCCCCGGAAATGTTCTCGAGATCCTTTCCGAGAAAATCGAGCGACTTGATTCCCGGCGCGCCAAGGATGTAATGGTAGAGCAAGACAGTGTTGAGAAGACTGTTACGCATGTCCATGATGACGGCGATGCTGTCAGAGCCGGGCGGGACCGGAACTACGAGGTCAATCCAGTCGTCGAGATCGGCTTCGGTAGCGTTCTTCCTGGTGGTCGAATTGCTGCTGAACACGACTTCATCGGCCGCGCGGACCGCGCGCGAAATGTCGTCGCCGGCGCGGTTACGGATCGAGTGTGAAGGGGCAATCTTCGACACCGCAACTGCACGCCCGCGCTGATCAGGAAAGATGGACTCTTCCTGGTCGTGGGTCGCTTCAATGATCTCGATGTGATTTATGTAGTGGGTCTCCAGTGCCTCATTCCGGACATTGAGCGTGAGCCTGCCATCTTTTGTCGGCGTGAGGCGGAGCCGGTCGACATCGCGTTGCTCGAGGAGGGGCGCGACGCTGTAGGAAAATCCCTCGCCCTGAAGCAGTTCGACACCTGCGCTGTCAGCGTAGAACGTCGGGCATGAACCGAAGATGGCGATGTACGCCCCAACGGCGGCCACGTATGTGAGCGCACCTGCCGCTGTCGTGGCCGCAACCGACTTGGCCACATTGACCCGGCGGTCGTAGGCTTCCATTCCGACAACGCTGTCGAGCGGAATACTTGTTGCCTGAGCCCCCGTTGCAGAGCCGAGCGGGTAGCGCAATCCGCTGCCGTTCAGAAAATTGCCGGAAAGAGTTACACCATTGGGATATACGACTGTGGAGCCGTCCGTCAGGTGAGCTTTTACGGGGGACTGCACAACCGCCGGCGGTTTCTGCAGGTTGACCGGCTTGATTGTCGGACTCTGGAATACGCAGGCCAGCAGCCCGATACATGCGGCAGCAAGCGTGGCGGGATACAACAGCCGCACCTTGGGTTCTTTCACAGTTGTCACAACGCAGTCCTCATGAGCAGGTAGGCCAACTTTCTGGAGGCATGCCAGCGGGTCTCTGGCCTGCCCGGGTCAAACGAACAAGTATTTCATTTGTAAATGCGCGCCGCTTCGCGACTCACTGGCCGCCAATCTCGGCGTAAAGGTGTGAGCGCGATATACGTACGATGACGTAGTACAAATGGCCATGTTTACAGTCGACCCCAGGGATCCAACGCCGCTGTACGCCCAGCTCGAAAGAGCGATACGGACGGCGATCGCCACCGGAAAGCTGCAGCAGGGAGCAAGGCTGCCAACGGTGCGCCAGCTGGCGGTTGATCTGCACGTCAACGCCAACACCGTCGCCAGAGTATATGCGGCCCTCGAGCGGACGGATGTTGTCGAGACACAGCGTGGAGTCGGCACTTTCGTGCGAGCCAGCCCGTCGGCTTCAGCCGTTCATGGGAACCGGGAGCGGGAGCTCGAGCGCGACATCTCGCGATTCATTCCGGAAGTGCTGGCTCTCGGATACTCGATTCCCGACATAATCACTTATCTCAAACTCCGCATTGAACAGGAGAAGGATTCCAATGCTCGTCCTCAACGATAACCAAGGTGTTTCGAAGAACGGCAGCTCGCTGTCAATGCCGCGCACCAATATCGTCGCCATATTCATTCTGATTGCCTTCCTCGCGGCCGGCGGTGTGGCGACCGTCACGTCGCGGAACCCGGTCTGGCTCGTCATCGGCGCAATCTTCGGGTCGATTTTCTGCCTTTCACCTCGCGTCGCGAATCAGTGGGAACGCGGCATCGTGCTGCGTCTGGGCAGATACGTCGGACTCCGCGGACCCGGGCTGTTCTGGGTTATTCCGCTGCTCGATCGCGTGTCATCGTGGATCTATCAGCGAGTGGTGACTACCAGTTTCGCGGCAGAGGAAACGCTGACGTCCGACACGGTTCCGGTGAACGTCGATGCTGTTCTCTTCTGGATGGTACATGATTCCGAGAAAGCAGCGCTCGAGGTGCAGGACTACGCTCAGGCGGTAAGCTGGGCAGCCCAGACCGGTCTGCGCGATATCATCGGCCGCACCTCACTCACGGATCTGCTGCGCGGACGCGAGCGCATTGAAGCGGAGCTTCAGCTGCTTATCGACGAGCGGTCGAACCCATGGGGTGTGACGGTGCAGTCCGTGGAGATGCGCGACGTCGTAATCCCCACCTCGCTGCAGGACGCGATGTCGCGAGAAGCTCAGGCCTCACGTGAAAAACAGGCTCGCATCATTCTGGGTCAGGCGGAAGTCGAGATCGCAACGCTATTCGAGGAGGCATCGCGCTCGTACGCCGGCAACCCAACGGCGCTGCACTTGAGCGCGATGAACATTCTGATGGAAGGGCTCAAGGAAAGGTGCGTTGATGCTGGTGCCGAGCTCCGCGGTGGAGTCGATGGGAATCGGTGGCCTGATGGGCGCGGCAGCAATGAGGCAGCAGGTGCTCACCGAAGCCGAGCAGAAACCTGCGCTTGGGCCCGGGACCGTAGTTATCTAGAACCCGGCGAGGGTTACTCTGACAGAACCGGCGTGCGGCAATCAAGAGCAGGCACTGTTCCGCGCGCGCGCCCGCCGTTCATCCGCGCAAGTCCGAGCAGGAACCATGACCCCGCAACGTGCGGGTTGGCCCCTCACTGCCCGGGTGTAAGCATCATCATGTATAGCAGGGCGCCACTCGTCGCCCAATGCATGCCTCACCACCGTATTTCGGGCTCAATTGTACAAATCAAGCATGATCCGCATCGTACCGTCCCGCTGTCTCTTCCAGATTACGACGAAATCACAAACATACGTGCTCTGCCGTCCGTCACTTGACGTCGAGGTCAGTGTCGACACTCCAATTTGGTAAGCTTCCGCCCGACTTCCGCCAACCTCGACGATCTCGAGTTTCCATGCGCCCGGCTTTCGGATACCCGCCCAATACCGATCGATCGCCACGCGCCCCTTTACCGTTTGCCGCCGGGGGCCGACAATGCGCGCGCTATCAGCGTAGAAGCGCGCGACGGTAGATGGTTCCTTGTCGAATGCCGCAACCATCGCTGCGTTGAGCGCTTTCACCTCTGCACGCAGCGCAGAGTCCGCGACCACCGGCGAAGCGCCTGACGGATCTGGCGGAGCCGTGGCTATAACCGAGCTGCCCATTGCCGCGAGCACGAAGCCGGATATTGAACTGGCGATGAGAGTAAGACTCATTACGGATTGAAGTGCCATGAAAAACGCCTCCGTGACCGGGTGACGAAACAGGTTGTTATTGCGCTGCAAAGTGCTGCCTTGCCACTCGACTCTCAACGGTGTCGTGATGAAGCGGCCTTCCTGTGGAACGAACCGGTACGCTGCACCCCGCAATCGCGCCGCGGACGCTCGGCGGCATACGTTGTGCGAAAGTTGCCCCCACCCTGATGTCGTCGCTCAGGGATCGACCTGGATAATGGAGGCAGCAAATGGCAGGCACTGAATCGGACAATGGCCACGGGACAGTCCGGATTCCCATGGAAGACACGGCATCCCGAACGATCCGAATCGGCAAGACTCTGGCAGAAGTGCGGGCGGCATGGACGGCAGCGAAACTGCCCGGAAATCCTGAGTTCGTTCCCGCCGCTGAGAACCGCGGTATCGATCTGACGGTTGAAATCGACAAGCACTCCGACTCAGATGCTGACCACCTGCTTTCGGCATACGAAGGGAAAAGTATCGCTCAGCAGCTCGAGTCGGCCTTGCGCGATTTGAAAGCCAGAATCGAGACGGGTGAAATCGCGACGATACAGGGACAGTCATCCGGCCGCAGTGCCTGACCGCGCAATGACAGTGCTTCAACAACCTCACCAAGAGCTTATCAAATGAGAGCCGTATGCTGGGAAGGGAAGAAAGAAGTCCGGGTGGTCAACGTTCCCGATCCGAAGATTCTGAATCCGCGCGATGCAGTGATACGCATAACATCGACCGCCATCTGCGGCTCTGATCTGCACCTGTATAACGGTCGCGTAGCGACAATGCAGAGTGGCGATGTCCTTGGCCACGAGTTTATGGGAGAGGTGGTCGAGGTGGGGAAGGGCGTGTCGAATCTTGCCGTCGGCGACAGGGTTGTCGTTCCGTTCAACATCGCTTGCGGAAATTGCCGCCCCTGTTCGATTGGGCTCACGTCTGCCTGTCAGAACAGCAATCCGAGCAAGAGCCGAAAGGCCCTGGAAACAGTGATTGGCGATCCCGGCGCCGGGATGTTCGGCTATTCCGCGCTGTATGGCAGCTATGCCGGAGGACAGGCCGAATACGCTCGCGTTCCTTACGCTGATTTTTCTCCCATCAAGGTTCCGGAAGGATTGACTGACGATCAGGTGTTATTTCTGTCCGACATTTTTCCGACAGGATACCAGGCCGCCGAATACTGTGGTATTCAGCCGGGTGATACTGTCGCTGTCTGGGGTTGCGGGCCGGTAGGTCAGTTCGCGATTCGGAGCTGCTTTATGCTTGGGGCATCCCGCGTGATTGCCATCGACCGCCATCCCGCCCGACTGGCACTCGCCGAGCTGGGGGGTGCCGAAACGTTGAATTACGAGGACACGGACGACCTCGTTGAATTGCTGAAGCAGCTCACGGGAGGTACCGGACCTGAACGCTGCATCGATGCCGTTGGCATGGAAGCACACGGGACGTCGATTTACGGGAAGATCGAACGCGGCAAGCAGGCGCTCAAACTGCAGATGGACAATGCAACGGTTCTGCGCCAGGTATTCCAGTCATGCGCCGCGGGCGGGACGGCGTCGATTGCCGGCGTGTATGTAGGCATGATCGACAAGTTTCCGTTCGGCACGATCTTCGGCAAAGGCCTGACGGTCAAGACTGGTCAATGCAATGTGCGCCGGTACATGCAGCCGCTCATGGACAGGATTGAAAAAGGCGAGATCGATCCGCCGGAAATCATTTCGCACAGAGTCAGTCTGGACGAAGCACCGAAGATGTACGAATTGTTCGAAGAAGAAAAAGATGAGTGCACCAAGGTGGTTCTGACCCCCTGATTTGATTCAGGGATCAGTTGCCGGAGAGTCCGTGGGCGATGCCTCTTGCGATGCGGCGCGCGGGTGAGCAATTCTAATGAGGTTTGCGGCCAACTGGGATTGCAGCGGAGAGAGGATGGAGCCATGAGTGCAAGCGTGCGTGGCGACGATACCGCGCAAAGGTTGTTTGCGGGAGAGGGCGAACTGAAGGCCCGGTGCCGCGCGTACGACTGGAAAAGTACCGTACTTGGCCCAGTGGAGGAGTGGCCTTCGAGCCTTCGAACTGCAGCGTCGACAGTCGTGGCCATGGGCTTTCCTGCCATCCTTCTCTGGGGCCCGCAGTTCGTTCAGATCTATAACGACGCATACAAACCGTTCCTCGGCTGTAAACATCCCTCGGCGCTCGGAAGTTCTTCTCGCGAATCCTGGTTCGAAATCTGGCCACTGGTCGAGCCGGTTCTGCATCGCGTGCAGGCGGGTGAAACGGTTACGCTCGGCGATCAGTATTACCCCCTTCTTCGTCAGGGCCCCGCCGTGCCGCATGACGATGTGTACATCACACTTTCGTATGTTCCCGTGCGCGACGAAGGCGGTGGCGTCAGCGGCATACTCATCACTGGTTTCGATACGACGTCGCAGGTCGAGGCGCACGGGCTGGAGAAAAAACGCCAGGCACTTGAAATGGATACCAGCCGGGCTGAGTTGCGGGCAGCCAGCGTTCTGGAGCGCATGGCGGAAGCGCATGCAACTCTCGATAACGAGTTTCGTTTCCTGACCGTGAATCCAGCGGCTTTGCGCGCGGTCGACAAGACCCTCGAGGAAACGATCGGTCGCACACACTGGGAGGTATTCCCGGCCTCTCTGGAAATGGAGATCGCGCCAGCGTATCGGCGCATCGTTGCCGAGGGCGTGGAGGCCCATTTCAAGCAGCATTACGTTGGAGACGGATACGATGTGCATCTCGACCTCGATGCATACCCAACCGACGAAGGCGGGGTCGCCATCTTCTGGCGTGATGTTTCGGAACATGTCCGCACTGAGGCAGCCCTCGCGGCGAGTGAGGCGTTGTTCAGAACGGTTCAGGATGTTTCGCCGCACGCGGTCGTGCTGATGCATCCGATGCGCGAAGACGACCGGCCGGACGGAGGCATCGTTGATTTCCGGCTCACGTATGCCAATCCTGCCGCCGGACGTCTCGGCGGCCGCGAGCCTGCCGACATGGTGGGGCGCGGCCTGGTAGAGATGTTCCCCGCAAGCCGGCAGTACGGCCTTTTCGACGGCTATCGCCGCGTCGCAGAGACGGGCGAGGTTTTCGAGACCGATCTGATGTATCAGGCTGACGGCTTCGATTACGGTCTCGGCGTTACCGCGGTGCGCGTTGGCGACGACGTTGCGTTAACCGCCGCCGACATCACCGCGCGGTTCCGGGCTGAGACTGAGACCAGAGAATTGCTCAAAGCGATCGATCTGGAACGGACACGGCTCGCCGAGGTTTTCCGCCAGTCCCCATCTTTTTTTGCGGTGCTGCGAGGCCCCGATCATGTTTTCGAGCTGGCGAATGATGCCTATTACCAGCTCATCGGACGCCGCGAGATTATCGGCAAGCCGGCCTTCGAGGCTCTGCCAGAGCTTCGGGGAAAGGGATTCGAAAGCCGGCTGCACCACGTGCTGGCGACGGGCGAGCCGTTCGTGGGGCGCGAGCTTCCCATTACGCTAGCCCGCACCCTGGGAGCGCTTCCGGAGGAGCGCTTCGTCGACGTCACGTATCTGCCATTCATCGAGCGAGACGGCACTCTGGGGGGCATCATCTCCCATGGCGCCGACGTAACAGCAAGGGTGCGCGCCCGTCTCGAAATCGAGCGGCTGCTTGCCGAGAGTGAAAAAGCGCGCGCCGATGCCGAGGCGGCGCGTGCCGAGGCGGAGGCGGCGAACCGAAGCAAGAGTGAGTTTCTGGCAACAATCAGCCACGAATACCGGACGCCCCTGAATGCGATTGGGGGATATGCCGAGCTGATAGAGATTGGAGTGCATGGTCCAGTCACCCCCGAGCAGCGCACCGCGCTCGACCGCATCCAGCGCAGTCAGCGGCACCTGCTGGGGTTGATAAACGGCGTTCTCAACTATGCGAAAGTCGATGCAGGGGCGGTGTTGTACAGCAGTGAGGAAGTGTTGCTGGATGAAGCCGTGGCCACGTGCGAAGCGTTGTCGGCGCCGCAGGCAAGGGCGAAGCGACTGTCGCTACGGTTCGCGGGCTGTGACCCGCGACTGGCCGCCCGGGCCGACCGCGAGAAAGTGCAGCAGGTAGTTCTGAACCTGCTGAGCAATGCCATCAAGTTTACAGCACCCGGTGGAAGCGTAGACGTGCAATGTGTGGCGGTCGATGACTCCCAGGTCGCAGTGCACGTTTCGGATACCGGACTTGGGATTGCCCCGGGACAGATGGAGCGGGTTTTTCAGCCGTTTGTCCAGATTGATGCAGGACTGACGCGAACCCAGGAAGGAACCGGCTTGGGGCTGGCAATCAGCCGGGATCTTGCGCGCGGTATGAATGGCGATCTTACAGTCGAAAGCGTCGACGGGCAGGGGAGCACGTTCACGATCACATTACCGCGCTGGTCGGACTGACTACCCGGAGTTGCGAACGCGAGCCTGGATCCTCTGCGGTTTAATTCCCTTTGCACTGGGCATCGGGCGTCAGGCCAGCACAGCGGACGGCTCGTTTCCGCAGGGCAATAGAAGTCGAGCTTCATCAACAGGCTCGAACGCCACACGCGTATCGTACGCCGTCGTGTCCGATTCCCCGGAGACTCGACCCTCTCCTGCCAATGTGGAACGCTTTGCCGACTCGGTCTTCGCGCGCTACATGCGCGAGTTCCCGGAGCCGAGCCTGGCGGTTGTCGTCGTACAGGGCGATTCGACGTTGCTGCTGAAAGGATACGGCAACGAGTCGTCAGCACCTGCACGGCGGGTAGATCCGGATTCGACGCTTTTCAACATTGCATCGGTGTCGAAGTTGTTTACTGCGACCGCTGCGATGCAGCTGGTCGACCGTCGCAAGCTTTCACTGGACGACGACATCACGCGGCGCCTCGGTTCTCGAATTGTGCGCGGTGCTGGCCCTCCGATCACATTGCGACACCTGCTGACGCATACCAGCGGACTTGACGGCGCTTTCATGCGGGACGTCGTTACCGACCCGTCCCGAATGATTTCGCTTGAAGAATATTTTGAAAAGTTCCCTCCCGCGAGAGGAAGACCGCGCGGCCAGGAGATTCGCTATTCGAATGTTGGAATGGCACTGGTCGGGCGGCTCGTGGAAGTGGCTTCAGGCATGCCATTCGATGACTACGTGGAGCGGCACCTGCTGACGCCGCTCGGAATGACCCGCTCGACCTTCCGCCAGCCGCCCCCGCAAGAGCTGAAGTCGCGGATAGCGACCTATGGATCGGGCGCTGTTCCCGATGTGTTACTGCTCGCGCCCGCCGGGTCGATGGTCAGCACGGCGGCAGACATGGGTCGATTCATGAGAGCGCATCTGAATAATGGCGCGTCAGGCGAAGCGCGCGTCCTGTCTCAGGTGAGCACGGGGCAGATGCATTCGTTGCAGTGGCGGGCGCACGACTCGATACCAGGCGTTGGCTTTGGTTTTTTTACCAGCGATCTGGCAGGACTTCCCGGACTCTTCCACACCGGGGCACGCACTCATTTTTCATTGTTGTACTTTGTGCCGCAACAACGCCTCGGAATTTTCATCGTGCACGCGATGAGGCAGGGCGGCCCTCACCAGACTTTGAGAACCGATTTTGTGCGAGCGTTGATCGAGCGCTTTTTTGTGCCCAACCAGCCACCGTCGACCCCGTCGGCTACGGCAGTGACCTGGTCGTCGACGACTAGGTTTGACGGCGTCTATCGGCCGCTTCTCCTCGCGACGACAACCATCGAGCGAGCCGCGCAACTTGCCACCGATACCCGCGTCGAGGCACTGCCGGATGGATCGTTGACGGTCGCGATCCCCGGTGGTACCAGGTTGGCGTTGCACAAAGTTGGCTCAACACACTATCGGGTTGTCGGAGGATCGAACGACGGCTTGCATGTCGCCTTCACGACTGATGCGGACGGCCGCGTCACCGGTTTTGCTATGGGCGGCAGCACGCAGGACCCAGTGAGCTTCGAGCGTTTGCGGTGGTTCGAGCGTGGGACTCTTCGGGCGCTGATGCTTGGCGCGATTCTGCTTCTCTTCGTTGTCACCGCGCTTGCGGCTTTGTTCAACCCGCTCGTCCGTATTCTTCGCAGACAGGCGTCAATGCCAGACCAGACGCCACTCGGTGCAAAGTGGGCCTGGCGCGCCGCCGTGGCGACTGGAGCGATGACGCTTCTGGCGCCGCTCTCTACGCTCGCGCTGATCGTGATGCATCGGGGCAACGACTCGGCGGCCGCCGGGCTGAGGCTGGCACTTTATGCCGGTCTGACTTTTCTCCTGGTGGGAGCGCTCATCGCGCTGACGCTTCCGCCGCTTGCGGTAACAGCATGGCGGAAGCGTTACTGGGGACCGGCACGCCGCATGTATTTCACCGTGCTGGCTTCCAGTGTGCTGATTGCCATACCATTGCTTTACCACTACCATCTGCTCGGCTACTGGCTTTGAGCGACTGCGCAGTGCTGAGTGTTGATCTACGGTCGCCATGCGGCGGCACGATGCGATCCCCTGGTCAGTCTGGTCGGGTCTGAGCCGTCGCGGCCAATAGTGAAAAGGCCGTCAGGCAAAGAGAATACCAGCCTCGAACCATCGGGCGACCAGGCTGCGTCGAAGCCCCGGGTAAGCCGCCTTATATCCGTGCCCGCCGGGGTCATGAGGGCGATGTCCGTTCCACCGCTGTTGAATCGGCCCGTGGAGAATGAAATCAGGGTCCCATCCGGGCTCCACGCAGGGCTTTCATCAAAGGAAGCATCTCTGGTGAGCCGAAG
The DNA here is from genome assembly GCA_037721215.1 of Gemmatimonadaceae bacterium. Classification (NCBI taxonomy): domain Bacteria; kingdom Pseudomonadati; phylum Gemmatimonadota; class Gemmatimonadia; order Gemmatimonadales; family Gemmatimonadaceae; species Gemmatimonadaceae bacterium. The sequence continues at coordinate 20,800 of JBBJNV010000010.1, read as the reverse complement.
AAATTCGGTTCCATCCCTGTTGATTATACAGATCTCGTCTTCCCTGGTCCCTCCCAGAAGAACAAACCCGCACTCGAACACGATGCGCCTGCCATCCGGGGACCACGACGGGTTTCGCGCGTCGACGAACGGAGTATTGAGTTCAACGATCGCCGAACCGGTTGGGTCGATCAGGACGAGCGCAGCGGGTTCACCATAAAGCCGAGATATCCGACTGATCGCGATGAGTTTGCCATCAGGGCTCCAGGACGGGTCGAAGCCTGTACCGCTGTTACCCGAAGGGCGTATGGTTCGCGTATCTGCATCCATGAGAACAATGCCACCGGTACAGGTTCCGTAATAGGAGTCGCACTGGGCGTTGGAAAACGCGAGCGTCGTTCCATCGGGTGACCATGCGGGACCGGTTCCCGCTGCGATATACACAACGGTCGACCCGGTCGCGCTGGCTGTATGAATAGCGCGCACCAAGCCCTTGCCGACGATAGCCGTGTCGCGTACGAAGGCAATTCGCTTCTCGGTCCGGACGCACGCAACTTCGAACAACACTGGGGTAACCACCCGGTTGGAGACATTGACTGTAGCGACACCAGCGCCTGCGACGCTGCAGTTTTCGGCCGGAGTCAGCGCAACGGTATGGCTACCTGGCGTGAGACGGCTGACGACGGTGGAGCCCGTCGTGGCGACAGTGCCGGTCCGCTCGCCGCTTTTCACGAGGTATCCAAACTCCGGCCTATCGGCCCCCGTGGTCCGCGTCGTGACTTGTATCCCGGTCGCCTCGCATGTTACGACGAACACGAAGTCCGCGATTGCCGCGCCCAGAACGGTTATCGAATGCGGGGGCGGGCTGCTGACGGTACAATTGTCGGCAACTCCCTCCAGCTTCAGCGCATGCGAGCCCGCAGTTATGCTGTCGAGCAGGACAGTTCCGTTCGCACGAACGGCCAGCCTTCGCTCAGCGCCGACTAACAGCGAGTATCCATCTTCGTCCAGATCGCCGCCCACAGTCCTCGTGGCAACCCTGAGACGACCCGGCTGTGGCTCGGTCGGATCACCGCATGCTGTGATCCACAGGACGGCGATTGCGCATAGCAGTGTTGCAGCGCCGCATGGCGGGCGCCGCCGCCGCCAGACAGACGAGGCTGCGTTCCGTACGCTATTGAGCGGAAGCCTTGCGGCGAGTGTCATATGATTCAGCATTTAATCCCTCGGGAATAGAGTGTTTTCAGCGCGCATTTTCTCGCCTGCGATGCAGTGCGTCATTGGCGTTTCATCTCCATGTCCATCTCGATCAGTCCGGAGACTGACACCGATCTTCCAGTAGTGATGTAGCCAGTCTTGAACGGCGTAACCCATGCTGGCGACGTAGGAAGCCGGCAAAGACTGTAGCGGCCCAGTGCGTCAGTCGTAGTTGTGGCCGCGATTTCATCATTCAGGAACTCGAAGTAGACGCGCGCCCCGGACAACGGGCGCCGTCCCTCTGCCGTCGTTTCATAGACCACCCCTGTAAGGGCGGGTTGCGCGGGCGCGGTTTCGAATATCGGCTCTCCTTGTGCCACGACTTCGAGATCCACTGTCAAGCTCGACGTGGAGAGTTCCACTATCGAGGCACAGGGCTGATCGTAGCCCCCGCCATAGGTCTGGAGAACAACGAGCGCGTTTGGCAGGAGCGGGAACAAATACCGGCCGGCGGTATCCGACTGAAGTCTTCCCGCGCGGTACCCGTTGCCGTTCGCGTATCGAACCCATGCCCAGATGGATACGCCAGCGGCTGGGCGCGTCCCGGTTTTCGTGCGCTCCATCACGAAGCCCGAAATCACGTTGTTGCCCCCTGTAGGAAAGGGGGGACAATCGGTTGGGATCGCGTAGCCAGGGCATTCAGATTTCGTCGGAGCAGTGATCTGGACCCTTAGTTTCGCGGTCGCGAGGAGCGCACCGCCGGGGATGTCCCTCCATGCCTCGATAGTCAGCGTCACCTCACCTGGCGTCGCGGCCGGACTGGCATCGAGCGTGAGTGTGCTGGCCGTTTTGCCCGACCCCAGAAACGCGGGGGACAGGCTTCCGATTACGCCCGTCGGAAGGCCATGAAAATTCAAACGCAACCCTGCGGTCGGCGCCACCACTGAAACCGTTACTCGTTCGACGGTACCGGCAGGAAGGGTAAGCGACGCGGTTGACAGGGACAGCGAAGTGGCCGACGGGACCGGCTCCGTGACCTGCCCGCATGCCAGCGCCGTTACTGCTCCCACCACTCCCAGAAATTGCCGCTCTGCGCGTTTCCGAAGTCTGGTCCGATTATCGACTTCTGCGAACCATGGCTTCAGGTCCGGCAGCCTCGATCGTGCTCTTTGCGATACTGGCTCGATTCCTGAGCGCATCCTTTCCCCTTGGTATAGTTTGTAGGCCGAAACCTGACGAGACGCCCTCATGCCCAATTCAGAGTTAGATCAGAGTTCCCTCAGAGTTGCGTTTTTACTGCCGTTTAGACTCAGCGCCGCGCCCAGATGGTGATTTCCAGCTCCGGCGGGGCGTCTACCGGTTTGCCGGGTTTCCGCCTCCAGACGTTCGGAACACTCCGGCTCACCGGGTCGGACGACGAAACTGTTTTGGGTGATCACGGACACCAGCGTCGGAGGCTGGCGCTCCTTGCCGTGCTTGCAGCGGCGGGGGAACGCGGTCGCAGCCGTGATCAGCTTCTCGGCCTGTTCTGGCCCGAAGTCACTCAAGCTCGCGCGCGGCATTCGCTCGATCAGCTGCTGTACGCAATCCGCACGTCGTTGGACGGTGGTGTCTTCACGGGGGCAAATCCCGTCCGTTTGAACAGCTCATTCGTTGGCAGCGATATCGACGATTTCACCGTTGCCCTCGAGAACGGCGAAGTCGAAACAGCCGTCGACTCGTATCGCGGCCCATTCCTCGACGGCTTTTATCTCAGCGATGCGCCGGAGTTCGAGACGTGGATGGATGCCGAGCGCAGGCGCATCGAGCGCAGTTACTCGGAAGCCCTGGAGCGGCTCGCGAAAAGCGCGGAGGAAGCAGGCGACTTTGGCGCGACGGCCCGCTGGCGCCAGAAGCTTGTCGATGCCGATCCACTCAGCAGCAAGCATGCGATCGGTTTGATTCGTGCCCTGATGAATGCCGGTGATCATGTCGCCGCGCTCAGATACGCCGAGCGCTACGAGGCGCTGGTGGCGCAGGAGCTAGGCACGAGCGTTGGTCCCGCAGTCGCGGGGCTGGTGGCTGAAGTTCGCGCGCGGGCCAAAACGGAATCGCTGGTCGTTCGCGAGGTCTCACAACCCCCGGAAGCAAAGGCGGCCAATCGCTCGGCTATTCTTCCCGTGTCGTTGCCTGACGCCGTCGAGCCGACGGCCCCGCCACTCACTGATGATGAGCAGCTTTCGCAGCCATTCGTCCCGGCTACTCCCGCCCTCGGCGCGCGACGACGACGTACCCTGATGCTTTACGGCGGCGTTGTGGTTGCCTTGGCGGCGTTGTTTGTCGCGGTTTCGTTGCTCCGTCGAGGCTCCGCGGACGATCTGATGGCGCCAGTTGCTCCTTCATCCCTTGCGGTTCTCCCACTCTCCAACCTCAGCCGTGATCCTCGCGACGCGGCCTTGGTTGATGGCCTCAGCGAGGAGCTCATTGGCGTTCTTGCGAAGATCGAGCGCCTGCGCGTCGTAGCCCGTACGTCTGCATTTGTATTCAAGAACAGCAACCTGGACGTGCGTCAAATCGCGGACAGCCTGCACGTCTCCAACATCCTCGAAGGCGGCGTACAGAAAATTGGCCAGCGGCTCAGGGTTCAGGTGCGCCTCGTGGATGCTCGCGACGGGTCCACCAAGTGGTCAGAGACGTATGATCGCGACCTCAGGGATATCTTTCTGATTCAAAGCGAAATAGCCGCGGAAGTCGCCCGTGAGCTGAATCTCCGGCTCGTCGGACCTGCCGTGGATGCAGTTCGGAGAGGGCCGACGAAGAACATCGCCGCGTATGAGCTTCATCTGCGCGGCAGCGATCCCTTGCTTCTGCGGAGTGACTCGGGCGCGCTGAAGAGTCTCCAGTATTTCAGGCAGGCGATTGCGCTCGATTCCACGTTCGCACCTGGCTATGCCGGTATAGCGCGGATGCATCTCCGTCTGCGTCCAACTGGCCTGAATGGAATGCCGGCTCGCAGCAATTATGAGTTTGCCCGCCAAGCAGCACTGAAAGCGGTTTCACTCGATGATTCCCTGGCCGAGGCGCACGCGGCGCTCGGTTTGGTGAGGATGATGGCGTATGATTTCCCGCGAGCCGAGGCGGAGTTCAACCGTGCGGTTGCCCTCGATCCGGGGCATTCACGCATCCGTGAATGGCGCACATTTCTTTACTACTGGACTGAGCGGCCAGTGGAGGCAATGGCGGAGGCGAATCGTGCACTGGAAAACGATCCTCTGTCGCCAAGCGCGCACGCTGAAGTGGCGAGGGGTCTTTGTGCAAATGGAAAGGCTGCGGAAGGTCTTGCGCGCCTCAAGAAACTCGAAGCCCTTCGGCCCCCCCTGGGGCGCACTGCCGGCTACGTCGCATTATGCCACGGGGCGAGTGGAAACTGGGCCGCGGGCGCGGAAGCCTTGCGTCATACAACCGAGCTCAGCGGCCGCGCCTTGTACGGGCATGCACTTGCGCGAGCGGGGCGACGGACTGAGGCAAAAATTGTCCTCGCAGAATTCATGGATCGTTGGAAGCGGACCAACTATGGCGCTTACCACCTTGCGCTGGTTCATGCAGGACTGGGCGACAATGATCAGGCGTTCGAATGGCTCGACCGATCGATCTACGAAGCATCGCTCATTACGCAATTCGAGTCGCCATTGTTCGATCAGCTCCAATCGGATTCGCGGTTTCAGCAGTTCCGTCGACGGGTCGGCATTCAGAATCGATAACGCAGCGCGACCTGGAGCTGGACGGTTGACTCGACCGGCAGTGTTATCCAGCGCGGCGCGCTCGAATCGAAGCGAAAAACCGACTGTGATGTCTGCACCGGCCCCACGGTCTGACTCACGTGCTCGAGCAGCGCAGGCGCCGCTTCGTGGCGCAGACCCCACCGGCTGTTCAGCAGATTCAGCACGTTGAAAACGTCGAGTTGAGCTTCCAGGCGCCGCTTTCCAACGGGAATCATCTGCCTGATCGACGCGATAGTCGTGTTCGACCATGGCTCCCGGCAGCTGTTTCGTTCCAGTATCCGCCCGCGCTGACGCCGAAGGCAGGGGGTCCCGTCGATCAGCGCCTCAAATGTGCCTTGCTGCAGGGCAATGGTGTTGCCCTTCGGGTCGAACATTATCTCCCCCGGATCGAAGGCGTTGCGGGGAACGTATATGGGATCGTTCGTATTGGTGCCGTCGGCGTTGAGATCACCGCGTCTCAGAGTGCCCCAAGCCAGGTAAGTAAACGGCCTGCCGGATTCACCCACGTAGTAGAATGAAAGGTCTGTTCTCCATCGCAGACGCGCCACGGTGTACGCACCTGTCAGCACTACACGATGGGGTATGTCATTTGACGAAACACCGGGTGTGAAATCGTCATGCCGTCCTGACAATGCCCTCGCGCTCGCCCACGTGGCCGTGCCTCGCGTGTTTACGCGCAGCGGTGTCTGCGCATCCCGCACCCGTGAGTGTGTATAGGAGATCGCTCCAGTGGCACGGTCACTGGCCTCCTTTTCCAGTTTTGCAGCAAGCTGGTACGAGCGGTTGCGCGACGTGTTTCGCAGATCGATTACCTCCGAGAAGCCGGACCTGCGATCCGGACTCGCATTGCCGGCTGGGGCGATCGAGCCGTACATCACTCGACCGCGTCCGTCCGCTGCTTTGGGATCCTGCAGGTTGAGATTTACGAACACGAAGTCTGAAAGCGCCCTCGTAGCGAGACCCTCACCAGTGAAGCGAAGCCCGCCGGGCAGGCTGCGGTCGTATGCGAGCGAGCCGCGCGCGGTGCGCATCATCCGAAGATTGTTGTCGAGCAGGTCGACGTCACCTCGCCTGGTGTTGGTAATTGCGACGCCATTGGCGCACGCGAGCGGTGGTGCGCGGTGGTCGGGTCTGAATTGTGGCGCGGGTCCGAGATCGACGGGGGATCGGCCGCAGGTCAGGAGGCCACCGCCAGTCCCCGAGCTCGACAGCGCGGTATGCACCCAGGCGAGGGGGTAGCGAGCGGCGAAGATGCCTACCCCCCCCCGAACGCGGTGGGGACGGCTCCCCGGGAGATCCCGGATAAATCCGACCCGGGGCGCAAACTCTATACGCCGCGGTGGCATTTGGTCAGTGCGTCGATTGAAGATCGAATCGACGCCTGGGTGATAGGGAACGTCCCCATCGACGGCCAGCAGGTCTGCTCTTAGCCCCGCTGTAATGGAGAGCCGGGGGCTTGGCTCCCACTGGTCGCCGAGGTACGCGGCATATTGGGATCCGCCGAGTGGAACACCGGCGCTTCCGATATCCAGGTTTGCCTCATACCGGTCGGGGACCCCGAGTGCAAAGTCATCCAGACTGGCGAAAGTCCACGTCCCGTATGAGCCTGCTATGCCTCCTCTGCGAATTCTGAATCGTTCGACTTCTGCACCGATGGTAAGAATGTGCGACGCACCCACCGGCAGCGTCAGATTATCCTTCAGCGTGATCGAGGAAGACCGGATCCAGGTTTCCTGCGCAGTTTCATGCGTTCCGGTGTTGACCGTTACGCGTCCACCTGACACACTCGGCACCGCCACTCGCACCAGCGGCTGATGAACGTCGGCATGAGGAACCAGACTCTGGGAGCGATTGGACACTACCAGCTCGTTGTGGCCACCGCCTGCGCGCGGGAGTGCCGTATGTAGCTGAACCGAGCTCAGCCTCGACTTCGAGACCCGCGTGACCTGGTTGGAAGAAAGCGAGAACGTGTCCAGCGCGGCACGTGAAAACGCGACGTCGTCGCTATTGCTCAGGTGATTCCACAACACGATTCGACTGTTCGATGCGGGGAGTGCCAGATCGAGACGCGAGAAAACGTTCCGCAGCGGATTGCCGTTTTCTACGGGTCCGCTCGAGCCCGCTATCAGACCGTAACTCCGCATGATCTCATTAAGCCGCGTGATATCCTTTTCGGCCACCGGGACAGCGCGTGCGGCGCTCTGCGGCTGCCCGATGTAAGGTCCTTGAGCGGGATAGGTAAAATGCTGCCACTCGGGCGCAATAAAGAAGTGCAGTCGATTATGCACGAGCGGACCGCCGAGCGAAAAGCCGTACTGTGCCCGGTCGTAGGCAGTCGCTCCATCGGGGGCGGTGCGCCGCGTGAGACGGTCGTTTCTGCCGTAGACGAATCCCGAACCGCCCATTGTGTTTGTCCCTGCCTTCGTAACGGCATTGATCAGCGCGCCGGCGAAGTCTCCGTACCGGACGTCATACGGTGCGAGAAGCACCTGGTACTCCTGTACCGCGTCCAGTGGAATTGACTTCGCACCACCGAACGCGTTCGAGACATTTCCGCTCAGCGTCCGCTCCGAAACGCCGTTGATAAGGAAGTTGTTGAACCGAAACCCGACCCCCCCGCCGGAGAACCCTGCGTTGGAAAGCCCGATTTTGGTAGAGATCTGCGGCACCAGCCGGACAAAGTCATAGAGGTCGCGGTTCAGTGTCGGTAGCTGGCGAAGCAGTGCTTCGCTGATCGTGGCGGCGGTTCCACCATGAGCGTGGACAGCGCTGAGCGAGCTATTGTCGCTGCCGGCGATCTCCATTGCCTTCAGCTCGACGATGACTGGCTGAAGCACGAAGTCCATGTTGCGCAGTTCGCCGAGCTCGAGCACAACTCGCTCGCGTTGCTGCGCAACAAATCCGAGTAACCGTACTGAGACTGTGTAGGGACCACCTGGCTCGAGGCCCTGAATGAGGAACCGACCGCGTCGAGCGTCGACCTCCACGGTAAAGCCGGTCGCCGAGTGAGTCACGCGAACGCGCGCATTATCAGCATCCCCACCGGACTCGGCACGGACGCTGCCGCGGATGCCGGAGCTGGCAACGCCCTGTGCAGCGGCCGGCAAAACTGACGCCACCAGCAATGCCGCAGCAGCGACTGAGCGGGCCAGCCAGATCAAATACCCGCAAGGGAGAAACCTTGAAAACTTCAGACTAGGCACGAGTACAAGCCGGACGTTTGTTAATGAGGATTATGCCTTGTCGCAGTGGAGTCGGCGGTGGCTTCATGGCTTGTATTTATTTGCCTCCCGGCGAAACGCAAGCGCGGCGATGCAAACAATGAGTCGATGCCGGGCGGCGAACATGCTTTGCACCCTGTTCTGCCGCAAAGCAACCTTCGAGGCCTCCTGCGCCAAGTCAGAGATCACGGACGCTTCGCTCGGGAAAGCATCGGTCAGAACGGTCTGCCACGCACCGTTGTCACACGAATGGGCCGATGGATACGAGGGGTGATTCGCGGCGCCCCCCTGGCGCGCTCACCTTCCCGAAATCACCGCCCGCCTCGCATTCCGCACAATCACATCGACCGGTACAGTCCACCCCGGCGCTCTCGTCTTCACCTGCAGCCGCATGTTCCCCGCTACAGTGGGCGTAAACTCGAAGTCCGCCGTCTCACCGGGGCCCGTGATGAGGTACGCGGAGCGCATAGTAGACTGCGATGCGGGGAGATCGGCGCCGTCCTTCGCCACCGGACGCCATTGCGCGGTAGTCGTATCGGTCCCGAGCGCGAACTCGACCCGCCAGTCGGGATGGATGTTGATCAGTCGCAATCGGTAGGTCGTCCCCGCTTCCAGTTCGAGAGGCGCCGGCTCGCGGCTTCCGTTGACGAACCCGGGAGCGTCGACACTTCCGGCTGGTGCTGGCCCGCCGCCCCCAACCAGAATCACCTTGTCCTTCGTCGGATCGTACCTGTCGGGATCATCCGTGACTATGAGTGCGCCATACATTCCGGAATTTATTTGTGTCCCTTCATTCAAATGAGAATGATAGATGAACGTCCCTGAGCGAGGAGGAGTAAACTCCGCCACGAACGAATCAGCCGGCGCGATTGCAGCCATCAGTCGTCCGGGCATCCCGCTCCAGTTGGGAACGCCGTCGGCAAAGCTCTCCAGCTCGATGCCGTGCCAGTGCACGGCACTCGGCTCCGCAAGATGATTGACAACCGTGATGCGAACCGGCTGATCCCGCTTGAGAAACAGCGTCGGTCCCGGCATCGATACCGAGTCGCGCCTCGGCTCGGCCTTTCCGTCCTGCAATACGAACCCGATGGCGGGATTGTCGCCGAACTTCTTCGGTGACGATTGCAGAAGGAGGCGCATCCGTCGTGGCTCGCCAGTCGAACGGGCCTGCCGAATGCCCGCGCGTGGGAGGACAGTCATGCCGATCACCAGACCCGCCATGGAGTGCGGCCTGACGTGCGCGTGTGTAATGGGCACTCCAACCGCAGGCGCCACATGAGGTCTGAGCGACGCCTCGGGTGAAACATGAAAGGCAAAGTGACAGTGAAACACCCAGTTACCCGGTTTCTCCGGAACCCAGGCAATATTCATGGTGCTGCCGATCTGCATCAGCTCGGTGTTGACGAGCCGTCGCTCACTTGGTGTGTATACCGTGTCAGCCCCCGTGCCTCCGCGGCTATTCACCGAGTAATAGAATCCGTGGAGGTGCATCGGGTGGGTCGAAGGAGTGGGGTTCACCCACCGCCAACGAACCGAGTCGCCCACCGTGAAAGTGAACCGCTCCGTGTGCGGCCACGATTTGCCGTTGATCACAAGGACTTCGCGTTCGGGCTTCTTCACGCCATTGACGACCGATGCCTCCTCGAACCAGAGTCCCATCACGAAGATTCTGTCTGCGTGCTGTTTCGCGGAGCGCGGGTCGATGACCAATGCGCCCGACAGCTGGCTCTCGACGTCGATCCGGCTGTCGAGCTTTTTTTCGGCGCTGGTGCCCCAGTAATAGTAGGTGCCCGCCGCGCCGGCGATAAACCGGACTGTTTTCACACCTCCGGCGGGCACCAGCATGCCGGCATCGTCAGATGATGGACGCGTATGCAGACCATATATCCGCACTGCCGAATCAGTGAGAGTATTCCTGAGGGTGACGCGGATCTCGGTTCCTTCGGGAACGCGAATGAGCGGCCCGGGAGTAGAAGCCGGACGTCCGTACTCGGCAAATGCCTGAATTGAAACACTCGCCCCGTCATCTGCCTCGGGAAACCATGTTCCGTTGCGGATCTCGAGCGAAACGTCGAGCACCCCGTTCCTGAGCGTACCGGCGGAGGTGCGATTGTCGTTGGCGGAGATTCTCTCGGGCGGAACGTGCGGGGCGGATGCCACTGTTGCCGGGCTGGCACTGATAAGCAGGGCAGCCAGAGTAAATCCTGAAACGGCACCGCAGCATTGTCTATACACGGTTGATTTCTGCGGGCTGAGAGACCGGGATAATGCACCTTCCCGGATGGAAGTCAAGGCGGCACGCGGACGGATACGACGACGCGGCCTTGCTCCAGTTACGATCATCACGTGACAATCCGCAGGTTCTTCTACAAAACCCTCCGAACGAGATAGCAGGCCGACTCCGCGACCTTGGCCCTCCATCCTCGCTGGACGAACGTCGGCAGCAGTATCTCCTCGGAGTAGCCAAGATCCTCCACGAACATCGCCTCCATCTTCGTTCCTATGGCGGGGTCAAGCACCATCAGGTTCGATTCCTCGTTGAACGACATCGAGCGGTTGTCGGCGTTCATGCTTCCCACCGATGACCAGAGTCCGTCGACCACCAGCGTCTTCGCGTGCATCATCGACGGCTTGTACTCGAAGATGCGGACGCCGCCGCGCAGCAGCTCCTCGTAGCGTGCGCGACCCGCATACCATGTGCTCTTCACGTCGGTCTCTTCGCTGACCGTGAGAATTCTGACGTCGACGCCGCGCTTTGCCGCGTCACACAGAAACGTCCGGAACGCCCTGTCGGGCACGAAGTAGGAATTCGAGAGGTAGAACCGTTCACGCGCTGCGGCCGCTGAGAGAACGAAGAAGCGCTCGGCCGATGTGCTGCCGACTGTCGGTGAGGCGTGAAGAAGTCCGGCGGCAACCGAGTCGCCGCTGTCGTGAGCGGGCCGGCTCGATTCCGGAAGCAGTTTCTGGCCGGTGAGGAGATTCCCAGATGCCTCGGCCCAGCAGACTATGAAGGTTGCCTGTAGCTGCCGGACGGCCGGCCCGATGAACCTGACGTTGGTGTCGCGCCACGCGCCTTTGGAGCGACCGTCGCCATACCACTTGTCGTCGATCCCGAATCCACCGGTGTATCCGATGACTCCATCGACAACGATTACTCGAATGTGGGCGCGGTGCTGTGCCTTGTGCAGCGATCGGATTCCAATGGGCCGAAATGGCCGGGCCGTCACACCGGCGACGCGTAACTTCTCGAAGTATTCATCGGGAAGTGTGGTGCCGAATGCATCGTGGAGAAAATAGATGTCCACTCCCGCCCGGGCCCGATCGAGAAGGATCTCGAGAAGCTCGTCGGCCATCCGACCCTTGTTGCAGTAGTAGAGCTGCATCGTGATCGACGTCTTCGCGGAACGCAGATCATCCCAAAGCCGCGGGTACGTTTCGTCGCCATTGATGAAGAGCTCGATCTCGTGACCCGGATCGAGATCGATGTGGGTCAGAAGCTCTAGATGCTCGCGGAATGCCGGGTCGGCGATTGCGGGGCAGCATGTGTCTTCGCCAGGGGCACCAACGGAAGTGACGGGAGTGCCTCGCACAACATCGAGGAAGCCGATCGCGAGCGCCGCCGCGATGATCACGCCAATCAGGATGAAGCCCGCGTACGTTAGAATGTCCACACGCGAAAAGTGCAGCGAAATGTGCGGCGGTGGAATGACCCTGGGTGCTGCAAACGGTCAGCGATACACAGACCGCACCCTGCTTCGGTGGTCGGACAGCATACTGTCCGGGATATTCGGGACTTGCTGAGAGACGCGGGGATCACTCCGTGATCGTGAACCTTATCCAGGAAGGAGCACCAAATGGCTACGATGATATTCGGTGATTACGTCGCTCGTATAATGTTGGATGAGGCGCGCGGGGTTCTTCACGGTCGAGTTGGAAATCTGGCAGACGTGATCTCCTTTGAGGGGGCTACCGTAAAAGAGCTCCAGAAGGAATTTGAGGAATCGGTAAAGTTCTACCTCAAAGTGTGCAAAAAACGAGGTGTCGAGCCACGACGTCCCTATTCGGGGAAGTTTGTGGTGCGACTCAATCCATCCCTGCACAGAGAGATCGCCGTAGCTGCTGACCGCGAGGGAGAAAGTATCAACAAGTGGGTAGAGCGGGCGTTGGAGCACGCAGCAGCGGGCTAGCTTCGAGAGCAGGCCCAGCATCCGCGCTGACTGTTCCGGCCATATCATCAAGATCGAACTCCGAGAATCGCAGAGAGCGAGTGTGAGGTTCATATCAGTCTGAATACGTGATCGAGCGATACAGCTAAGCGCCTTCAACTTCGCGTATCGCCTCCTCAGGTGTCTGATTCCCGTACACCACCTTCATCACCGCCGGATAATAGATATCGAAAACGCCGCTGGCCGAGGCGATAAGCAGGTGCACCATCCGCGGCACGAGCGTTCCGCCTTCGACGCCGATACTTGCCTTGTAACGCAGCTCCCCGTCGGCCATGTCCATCTCGAAGTTCCCCACACGGAGCCCATAGTTCGCCCGGGTAAGCAGCTCGCACACTGCCGGACGGATGGACTCCGGGACGCGATACGTGGTGTTGAGATAGCAGACGACAGTCTTCAGCTCTTCGTCGATCGAGATGAAAAAATCATGTGGTATGTGTGCGCCCGCGACCCGGAAGACGACGGCGGTATTGTCGTTCACGGTATCGTACCGCCAGCTGTATTCTTCGAGCGCCTGATGCACCACTTGAAGCAAATCGTGGCCTGCTTCGTCCAGCGCCGGTTCGTCGTAGCTCTCTGCACCCAGTTCACTCTGTGGACCTACCGGACGCACCGCAGTCTCCGAGGGTTGAGACAGACCAACGTTGATTTTTCCTGTCCTGAAGTCGAGCCAGGTTTCAATTCCGTTCTCCTCCGCGAGCCTGATCCCCCAGCCCGGTTCGTCTCTTACGTTGCTCCGCGACAACTGTCGTGATTGTTCCGGCGTCCAGCCATCCGGCTTCGCCAGCACACCCGGCTCGGCGGTTGCGATCCAGGCCGTCGTGTATCCTTCATCGTGCCGCTTCCACACCAGCCACTCGCAGGGCATCGTCGGACCGAAGTGCTGATCCACCAGCGCGAACTCGCGAAACCCATTGTCTTCCATCTCGACGAGTCCGAGCTCCACCAATTGCCGTGCAACCGGTTCAAGGGTTTCAGGGCTCATGAAGCTGACACTTACCAGATGATCGTCGGCACACACGAAGCGCTTGTCGATTGACGGGTCCGACACGGCTTCGAGAAAGCCATCGGTTGCGCCGGGAAAACTGACATCCAGGGCGAAGCGCGGGACGACGAGAGTAAGGGCTTCGACGAGTACGCTCATTGCACTCCGGGAGAGAGGAGGAACCGCAGCTGATACGATCTCTGGCTGGAAGTATATGGGGGCCCTCTGACAGTCAGGCAGCGCGTAATTGCCGGCGATTGCGAACTGTGGAGGAGTCGCCCGTATTGCGTCGCGAGAGGTGAAAGCTTCAGCCCGCCGTTATTGCTCGGTCTGTCTGGACGCATCATCATAACGCGCCCAGTCCCGGACGAACTCACGCTGCGCATGCATCTGAGGCGACCCCTCGGGGAAACGACTCGACTGCTTCGTCGTTCTGAAGAGTCGGTTCACTTCGTCGAGGGCATCGTCACCGGTGCGACCGTGCCTCACGAGATAGCAGCCGACGACAGTACCGGTGCGGCCGACACCTCCCCAGCAATGGATGTAGGTGGTGTGGCCTGACTCGGCGGCGGCATCGAGATCGTCGAGGATTTGGTTCATGGTGTTGGGATCGGTGATTCCCATATCGGGGATCGGGAACGCGCGATATTCGATTCCGCGTGCACCTGCTTCCTCGCGGAGCATTTCCTCGTAGGGCGTCAAGCGGTCGTCGGGGGATGTGACGTCGATGAAGTGGTCGACGCCGAAGTCTAGGAGGGATTTGAGTTTGGTTCGGCCTTCGTCGGGGTCGAAGCTGCCGGGGTAGTGGCCTGCAATGAGGCGGGTGCCGGGGACGAGGTAGCAGTGATCGTGCGGGCGGGATTTCGCGGCAGGAGTCATGGAAGTCGTGAGCATTTTGTCGCAATAGCGAAGTACAAAATTGTTGGTTTTCGCGAAGGAGGCTTTCGCGGTTACTCGCATATCGCCGGGTGCATGATTTGCTGCGACATTGAATCTTCATGAATCATACGTCGTTCGATTCGAAACTGCGCGCGGCAGTGTTTGCGCATGTGCAGCAATTGCGCCTGAAGGAGGTAGATTCAAATGCGACCCGTCTGACATCCTACGACATCACCACCAACACCAACGCAATCACTCCCGGAATCGCCTGCACGAACAGTATCTTCCGACTCGCCGTCACCGCCCCAAATAAGCCCGCGACGATCACACACGCGAGAAAAAATATCGCGACGCCCCTGCCTTCGTCTCCCAGGACAAGACTCCACACCAGGCCCCCAGCCAGAAACCCGTTGTAAAGCCCCTGGTTCGCCGCAAGCACCTTCGACGCTTCCGCTCGCTCAGGAGTCTGCCCAAACGCCCTGAGGCCGGCCGGTTTAGTCCAGAGAAACATCTCCAGCACAAGAAAATAGACATGCAGCGCAGCGACGACGCCGATCGCGATTCTAGCGGCAGTCGTCATGACAATCGCCTCCGGTTGATGGATTACTGATCACTTCGTTCCATCACCGCCCTCCCTGCGACTCACCGCGAAAACACCGCCCCATGCGGCACCCCCTGAACCTCACCAATCCCCGGCACACTCACCCGCGCCATATCGAGCACCGGAAACGCCGCGTCGCGCGTAAGCGTTCCTGTTGCAGGATCAAACCGCAGCAGATACAGCTCGGTCCCCCGCCGTGACCCGTCGTTGGCGACAAGCCGGCGCCCCGTCGCATCGCTCGCCAGCCAATGCGGCCTGCTGCCTGTCCCCAGCCCAACCCTCGACACCTCCCTCGGCGCAAAGGGATTCGATACATCCAGCGCCACAACTGCGTGAAGCTCTGGAACAGTCTGCACCCAGTAGTCGCCAATCACGACTGGCACCGCGCAATCCTTCCCCGGAAACGTGTACACCGGCTGAACCCGCGGCGCGTCGGTATCCACCCCCGTCACCGTGTAAAGTCCACATGTAAACGTCGCGAGCATCACTGTCTTCCCATCACGCAGCACCCGCGGCTCGCCGGGAAAGAGGTGGCGCTGCGCAGTGTCCGTGTCATGCATCATCCCGTGCGGAGGACCGCCGGGTATGCGAAGCGTGTGAAGCAGCTTGAAATCCGAAAGCCGCCAGATCTGAACGCCGACGCCCGTATCCTCGATCATGCTGGTGGTCGTCGTTACCACGCGGTCAAGCGACGGAATGACCTCGAGACTGTAGGGCGTCAGTTCCTTGTCGTCGACTCCCTCTGTCCTTGCACTCGCCCAGCGAATAATGGTTCCATCCGCCCTGACCTCCGCAATACCGCCCGGCGGCAGGTTGAATTTCGAGGATTGGAACTGATACGTGACGAGCCGGTTTCCCGAAGGAAGCCTCACGTACGAATGCGGCCAGCCCAACGGTCCCGCACTCGTAAACGACGCTCCCAGCCTCGGCGCAAACGCATTGGTGAGATCGAATATCGACGTTCGACCAAGTCCGAAGTCATCGGCAAAGAGGAGTCCGTCGTCCCCGAGATGGTGCTCGGAGTGATGAGTTCCACGCCCGCCCAGACCCGCCGATACCGCCCCGACTATCCTGCCGGCGGTTGGAGACCCCCCACGCAAATCGAACACGGCGAGAAAGGCACCGCGCCGTGATGTGTCAGCCGAAGCCGCCCACGCGTAGAGAGCCGTCGCTGGCGCGGCTTCGATCTTCGCGAGCCGCGTTTGACCTGGCGCGCATGCGAGGGCAATCACCGCCAGAGTGGCGACACGAATGGAGACTCTGTTTCCGACTGTCACCTAAGCCTGTCCCGTAATTTGAGGAACGACACCCGCACCCCTGCACCCCTGCACCCCTGCACCCCTGCACCCCTGCACACCCTGCACACCCTGCACACCCTGCACACCCTAAACACCTTGCTTCCCGCGCACACGCTGAGTGTGCCAGCGGCGAATGTGGCGATTGACTACGTCCTGATCAAGAGCGCAACTACAGTGTCGCGAACCTCACTCGGCGAGACACTCCGTCTGATCCCGGATGTCTTCGCCCTCACGGTATTCTCGTTCGTGATCGCCGTCGAGGGGTTTGCCGCACCGTGATAGAGGCGCCGCAAGGCGGGGAGATATTTTGATGGCATGAGTAGCCGCTGGATGATCGGGCGCAATCCGGCGCGCACCAGCATGGGATAGAATCGAGCCAGCCGGCGCAGCGACTCTTCAGAGTTCAGCCGTAGCAGGCCCCGCACATACTCAGGGGTTAGCATCGCCTGGATCCGCAGCAGCAGTTGATACCGCCAGGGGCCAAGCTGATTGCGGTACTGAGCGTAGAGAGCTTCAGTGCCACTGCTGAACAGCAGGTCGCGGCGCTGGTGGTGCTCACGATCGACTCTCCAGCTGGCATACGTCCGCGGTAGGGCAGGGATGCGCAAGCCAATGCCCACCCGGTAAAACACTTCATAGAGCTCGCGCCGCTCGCCTGGACTCAAAGGCCCCACGAGCATTTCATGTGCTCTCTCCGAGTAATCGATGAGCATGTAAAGCACATCGCGGTGAGCCCAGTCAGGGATATGTCGACCTCTCTCGTGCTCGACTGCCTGGTGAACGGCCCGGATTCGATCCAGCGTGCGCGTGGCGCCCGATAGGTCGGCGAAAACAATCTGCTGAGCGTATGTGGCTGTGGAGAAGAGCCGGCCAATCGGATCGCCCGGCAACTTCCCCGTGAAGAACAGCCAGTCGACCGCACGGTTCAAAGCGAACTCAGCGGCAGAGCCGGCAAAGATCAGGAGCACCATGTCTCCATCTCCCCAGATTCTTCGCACGATGGAACTCCGGTCGACGAAATCAGCCTCGGCGCCGCTGCCTGCAAGCGTTCCCAACGAAGAACCCATCTGCGTGCTGGATCCGCCTTCATGGAGTGGCGCGCCGGGGCGATCAGCTGCGCCGATGCGTCCCAGAGCAACGTGTGCTAAACAACCGTCTCGCCGCGGGTCGCTCCGAACTGCCCCCGAGCGGGTCACGTTGGCGTCGGGATTCGCCCTGGACCGAGTGCGCGCCAGACGATTGCCGCGTCCACCTCCCGTTCGGCCTCGGCAAGGCGCCTGACGTCCTCGCCGAGCAGTCGCGCCGCGTCGATCAGCGTCGTTATCGGCGCCAGGTCTCCTGCGCCGGCATGCAGGCGCAGGAGATCGAGCCTCATCCTTTCCAGGGCCGCGACGCTCGCCGCCAGGTGCGCCGAGGCTGCATGGCGCCGCGTTTCGAGCACTTCGGCGTCGCCCGAACCGGACGGGGCGAGCGCAGCCAGCACGTCCATCTCCGCTCGCGCCTCGGCGGCCCGGGCCTCGAGCACGGCGACTGTCGCGGGCACCTCGGCGAGCTGCTCACGGTACGCGGTCGGCAGGGCCGCGAACAGATCGGCCGCGGCGACGCCAAGGGCCGCTTCGGTTGGGCGGAATACGCCGCCACCCACCGCGCGCGATCGCTCGGGGGCGCCGAGTCGCCGCGCGAGCCACTCCCCCGCGCGACTGTTCCAGAGACGCTCACGGATCCCCGTCTGCCACCACGCGCGGATCCCTGCGGGAATGAACTGCACGTCGAGCGCGTTGCTCACCGCCCCCAGCAGCATCGTGGTGGACATGGGCACGAGGACCCACGCAATGCCGACTTGGTTCTCGTGGATCGTCCCCTGGACGACCAGCCCGAAGGTGACGGCGAGCCAGGTCGCCGAGGCGACCGTGCCGAGCCGCAGGACGCGGTGGGAGAGACCTTCCTCTTCCTCACGCGCGAGCGCGTCGGTTTCGGCCCGCTCGCGCCGCGCGATCTTCAACGCCGAGTGGAGGTCCGCGAGGGTGTGTCCGGCGCGGAACTGCCGGCGCGCCTGATTGAGGTGGAAGCCGACGATCGGGAGGAGGGGAAGCGAGGCGACCGCGGCCAGGAGCACGATGTCCGCCGGCCCGTCGGGCCGGTTGCCCGTTACCCAGGCGACGAGGTTTCCCAATGTGAGTACGCCGAAACCTCCTGACCATCCCATGTAGGGGACAAGGAGCGCGTTCCGTGCGCCGAGCCAGGATCGCAGCGTCCCCGGGATCGCCGGACGAGGGTCCATCGGTGGAGCCAGCGCCGCCGCGAGCGCCTCACCGTCGGCGAAGCGGCCGTCGGGCTCGCGCGCGAGGCACCGGTCGATCGCTGCACCCAGCGCGAGGGGCAGGCCTGGCGCTGCGCGCAGCACACTCGCCGGCGTGTCGGTGGCCTGGCGCACGAGCAGGGCGGGCAGGTTCGATACCTCAAACGGCAGCCGTCCGCTCACGGCGAGATAGCCGACCACACCGAGCGCATAGATGTCGCTGCGCCCATCGACGGATTCGCACGCGGCCTGCTCCGGGCTCATGAAGTGCGCGGTCCCCATGATCGTCCCCGCGTCGGTCACGGCGCCGGGGTCCCCACCGCCATGGGCAATGCCGAAGTCGGTGACCAGCGCGCGTCCAGTGCCGGTCTCCAGCAGGATGTTGTCGGGCTTTATGTCTCGATGGACAATGCCGCGTCCGTGGGCATACGCAAGCGCCCAGGCGACCTCGCGCAGGATACGCGTGACGTCGGCCGGCGGGAGCGGACCGCGTGTGCGGAGTCGCTCCCCCAGAGTCTCGCCCTCAACGTAGGTCATGACGAAGAAGACAAAGCCGCCCGCTTCCCCGACGCGATGGATGGGGACGATGTGAGGGTGCGATAGTCCGGCGGCTGTGCGCGCCTCCCGCAGGAATCGTTCGCGTGATGCAGTGGTGTGCGCCAGCGGTATCGGGAGCACCTTGATAGCGACGTCCCGATCCAGCTGTACGTCGCGCGCGAGGTAGACGATTCCCATCCCCCCGCGGCCGAGCTCGCGCTGGAGAGAGTATTCGCCGGCGAGGGCGGCCTGGAACTCGAGGAATTCGCTGGAGGGATGCGTCATGAGGTGACTGGGGATACGCAGCTGTCAAAGTACTTTACAATACAAAGGTTACCGCCGCAAGCCCGCGTCGACGATCTTGGCAACGTCGGAGCCCGCACAAAATGTCAACTGCATTCGAGCGGGTAGTGCAGCGTGTGCGGCGGCGCAGCGTCACCATAAGACTGTCGGCTAAAGGCTCGCCATGCCGTTTCGCCGGACCAGACGCACAAATACGTGGCGCAATCCAACTCCTGTATTATGTTGCGCGCACTCGCCTCACGCGTAACAACTACAGTGACGGTTGCCGCCTTATATGGAAGGATAGCTATGCATCACCCGAAGATATTGCGGTCGAGCTGGATTCGATCAGCGATGATCCCCGCAGCACTCTTATGCGTGATGGTGTCCGGATGCGCGGACCGCGAGCCCATAGGCCCCGAGCTTCCGCGTGTTGCGCCGATCAGTAACCGGGGGGCGAAGCTGGCCCCATTCAACAAGTTTTTCGTCGCGTGGTCGCAGAGCTACACGCCGGGTCCGATCCAGACGCAAATATTCGAGGTCGACACTCGACAAGAGCGGCAGTACGCCGCATTCGAGGTGCATCAAAACGTTCTGTCCTTCGCGAGTGCAAACCCCGGCGGGCTCTACATCAACGGCGATGAGCCTGACCAGTACTGCATCGCCCCCGCCCTCTACGCGGATGTCTACCACGACTTCGTGATAGCGGTGCGCAGCGCGGATCCAACGGCGCGGGTCTCTCCTGCGGGCTTTGCAGAGCCGAACGAGAAGTGTTGCCCGGATCCGGCAGACGCGGCGTGTCGGGAGAGAATGCACTCGCTCAGCTACGCCGATCAGTTTTACAATGCGTACGTACAGCGTTACGGGGTAGCGCCACCCGTCAATGAATGGCGGTTCCACGATTTCGGGTTGTCGTTTCCTACCGGAGATATGAATGGCTGGTGGTCGAGGATAGACGCGTATGCAGCATGGTCCGTCGCGCACGGAGCGAACATGGTGCTTGGCGCGTGGGGATTTCTCGGGTGGAGCGAATCCGTGCCGGCTTATCAGGAACACATGAAGCAGGCGATGGGCCGCCTTCTCAACGACAAGAGAATCAATGGAGCTGCCTACTGGAGCTACAAACCGTGGGTCGACTCCCCTCGCTATCTGGTGAATGAGGACGGGAGTCTGACGGCGGAAGGAGAAACATTCGCGAACCCGCTGACGGACATACCAGCTGGCCTGACGCTCGATGGTTCGACGAACGGACAGGCAAAGCTTCGATGGAGCAACACCACCTCGGCCTGGGCAGCCGAGGCGGAGTTCTGGGTGCAAGCTCGCGGGTCGAATTCGTTCGTGGCTGAGAAAACGGAGCTGGTCGCTGGTCCCGGTGCTACACAAACCCCTTTGGTCGTCCTCAACGCCGGCGACAGCGTGAAAGGCCGCGTCCGTTATTATAACGTCTACGGTCAGGCCGCGTGGTCATCCTTCAGTAACACAGTCCTGCCGGGATCACCCCCGCCACCACCCCCGCCACCACCTCCGCCACCACCTCC
>JBBJNV010000009.1 GCA_037721215.1 Gemmatimonadaceae bacterium | reverse complement strand
TCTTTGGCACCCACCAAGGTCGGCGATTTCAACGCGGACTGCCGCAACAGGCGGCGCACCTCTGGCGGCGTCACGCCCGTCAGCGTCGCCCGCTTCGGGTAAAGGCGGACGCCTGAGAGGAACACCCGTAGCCGCGGCAATCTCTCTTGCGATTCCCTCGTGGGACAGGAGGTCAGGCCGGTTCGGCAGAACATCGACGACGAAAAGGCTGTCGCCTGCCGGCATGGCGTCAAGGAACGGTGTACCGGGAGCTGCATCCACATCGAGCCGGAGTATGCCCTCATGGTCCGTGCCCAGACCCAGTTCCCGCGCCGAGCACAGCATGCCTTCGGAAACTGCGCCGCGAATCTTTCTCTTCTCGATTTTCATCCCACCCGGCAACACCGTACCCACCGGGGCGAAGGGATAGAGCGCGCCGGCCTCCACATTCGGGGCACCACACACGACGCTGCGCAATCCGCTGCCGCCTCCGTCAACCTTCGTAACCCAGAGATGGTCAGAGTCCGGATGCCGCGCTGCTTCGACAACACGACCAATGACTATTTCCGCGAGATCCCGTCGAAGCGACACTACGTCGTCGACCGTTGCCACCCGCGATGTCAGCAGGTCGCGAAGCTCACCTGGAGACTTGTCTATCTGAACGAAGTCGCGCAGCCAGTCCAGCGATGCATTCATCGTGACATCTGGCTCAGGAACCGCATGTCCGAATCGTACAGAAGCCGTATGTGTGGCAGGCCGTAACGCTGCATTGCCATTCGTCCCGGTCCCATACCGAACGCCCAGCCCGTGTATCGCTCAGCGTCGACGCCGGCCGCTTCAAGCACCTTCGGGTGTACCATGCCCGATCCGAGAATCTCCATCCATCCGGTATTCTTGCACCCGGAGCATCCGCTGCCTGAGCAGAGCCGGCATTCGACATCCATTTCCGCTGATGGCTCCGTGAACGGGAAATAGCTCGGGCGGAAACGGGTTTTCGTCGAGCCGAAAAACCGCTGGGCGAAATGTGTGAGCGTCGCCTTCAGATCGACAAAGCTGATGCCTTCGTCAACGGCGAGTCCCTCGATTTGCGCGAACATCGGAGCGTGCGAGGCGTCGAAGAAATCGCGACGATACACATTTCCTGGTGCAAGGATGCGAACTGGTGGTGGGTACCGCTGAAGCGTTCGAATCTGCACGGGCGACGTGTGCGTGCGAAGCAGTATGTCGTCGCCAAGGTACAGCGTGTCGTGCATGTCCATCGCCGGGTGGTCGCTCGGAAAATTTAGCGCCGTGAAATTGTACCATTCTGACTCGGCTTCCGGACCAAGGGCGACACTAAACCCCAGTTCACGAAATATCGATTGAATCTCGTCAATGACGAGCGTGACCGGATGGCGTCCGCCGGTCCAACCCGTGCGCGCAGGCATCGTCAGATCGGGGGGCGGGGCGGTAGCGCTCGACATTGACAACGACTGCGCTCGATCGGCCAGCGATGACTCGAGCGCCTGTTTGACGCGATTGACGGCAAAGCCCGCGTCGCACCGATCATCCGGCGCGAGCGAAGGCAGGGTTTTCATGAGCAGAACAAGCTCGCCGTTTTTTCGGCCCACCAGCTTGTTGCGAATCAGCTCCAGCTCGGCAACCGATTCAGCTCCAGCAACCAGGGTAGTCCCGCGGGCTTCGAGCTCCCCGGTGTGGCTGACGAACTCCAGAAGGTTCACCGCACGATCACACGGCCGCGAGCGCTGCCCGTGCCCTTTCCGCCAGCGCTCCGAAAGCCGCGGCGTCGTGAATGGCGATGTCCGAGAGCACCTTGCGGTCGATTTCGATCCCGGCCTGCTTGAGGCCGTTCATGAACACACTGTAGCTCATGTCGTGCTGGCGTGCGCCGGCATTGATGCGGACAATCCAAAGACGGCGGAAATCGCGTTTCTTGTTCTTGCGATCACGGTAAGCGTATTTCCAGCCACGCTCGACGTTCTCTTTCGCCGCTTTCCAGAGCTTGCTGCGGGCGCCGAACGCACCGCGAGCGGCCTTCATTACCTGCTTCTTACGCTTCAGGCGTACAACATTCGATCTTACGCGAGGCATTTTAGTTCTCCGTTATGCCTGCAAGAGGCGCTTGATGTTTTTTGCTTCACCCGGAGTCGCAATCGTGGTGGAACGGCGGAGGTTACGCTTCCGCTTCGACGACTTCTTCGTGAGGATGTGGCTCTTGAACGCCTTCATGCGCTTCACCTTGCCGGTCCCCGTTACGGAGAACCGCTTCTTGGCGCCTTTGTGGGTCTTCATTTTCGGCATGATCTGTCTCTATTAGTTGTAGTGACGAGGCTCGCGGCTACTTTGGTGCGAGAATCATCGTCATGAACTTTCCTTCAAACTTCGGCTCAGATTCCACCTTCGCGATATCGGCGAGGTCTGTTGCAACGCGGTTGACCACCACACGGCCGAGCTCCGGATGCGCGATCTGACGGCCTCTGAACATCAATGTCACCTTTACCTTATTGCCTTCCCCAAGGAACTCCCGCGCGTGCCGGGTTTTCGTCATGAAGTCATGCTCCTCGATACCGGGACGAAACTTCACTTCCTTGAGGTGAATGATGTGCTGCTTCTTTTTGGCCTGACGCGCCATCTTGGCCTGCTCGAACTTGAACTTCCCATAGTCCATGATGCGAACCACAGGCGGCCGGGCGAGTGGAGCAACTTCCACAAGATCCAGTCCCTGCTCCACCGCGGCGGCGAGTGCGGTCTCAACATCCATGATTCCGAGCTGCGCGCCGTCGGCTGCAATGACGCGGAGCGGGCTGATGCGAATCTGCCGGTTCACGCGCACGCGTTTTGTGGTGTCCTGAATACTCGGCTACCTCACTTAGGGAAAACTTTTGAAACGAAAAGCGCGAGCCCCGGTGAAAGGAGCTCGCGCGCAAACGGAACCGAATGTACCTCCGGCGCCGAGTGGCTTGAACTCCGTCAGCACACTCCGCAATGTTGCCGGAGGCCGAAGGGTGAGACAGCCCGCCCGGGCTGCCCGCTTGTCGTTTTGTGACAAGCTAAGTGTAAACGGCTCGCGGGGACGAGGCAAGGCAACGACCGCCGCTGCTGGATCAGCTGCTGGGTTGCTGGCTGTCCATAAGCTTGTAGTTCCTGCCGTCGTGCTCGATTCGGCCCCATGGCACCGTGGCGTCGTGCTCGAAAATCATCAGCCACTCCTCAGCTTCCGCCTGATGAAGCAAACGGCGCTTTGTCTCGAGCGTCACCAATGGCTCGACATCGTAGCCCATGATCCAGGGCAACGAGAGGTGCGCGTGGGTCGGCACGAGGTCGCCAAGAAAACACGCGCGCTCGCCGCCAGATTCGATTAGAACGCTTTGATGAAACGGCGTGTGTCCAGGGGTTGGCACAACCCGCACTCCCTTGACGATTTCCTTCTCACGACTGACGAACTCGAATTTGTGCGACCTCACAACCGGCAGGAAGTTGCGTTCGAAGTAGCTCGCGGCCGTGCGTTCGTTGGTGTGGGTTGCGTAATCGTACTCGCCACGCTTTACGATGTATCGTGCATTGGGAAACGAAACGCCGATGTCATTGTCGGCGTTGCGATACGTGTTGCCGCCCGCATGGTCGAAGTGGAGGTGAGTGTTGATGACGATACCGATGTCCTCGGGCCGCACTCCAATTTGGGTAAGCCCGTCTTCCAGCATCGTGCGCCCCTCGGCACCCGCGTTTTCGATCCCATAGATATCTAGAAGTCTGGCATCTTCCTTGTTGCCCGCGCCCGTGTCGATGAGAATGAGCCCGGATTCGTGTTCGACCAGCAGACAGCGCATGCCCAGCTGAATTCTGTTACGGTCATCGGCGGGGATGCGCTTTTCCCAAAGCGGCTTGGGAACGACGCCGAACATCGCGCCGCCGTCGAGCTTCTGCCCGCCCGCCTGAATCGCGTGAACGGTCAAGTCCCCGACTTTGCGACTTTCGACCAGAGGCGTTGGTGCCGTCACGCGGTGGTATCCCTTGTCACCGATGTCGGAAGGGCGCTTGGCCTCCTGCGCTTGCGTGCCGACCGCACGCCAAGCAGAAGGTCGAGCTCGTGCCAGGTGTCGCAGCCGCGCTCCGTTGCGTCGTTCAGCAGACGCAGCAGGCAATGTGCGGTGGCGAGTGCATCGCCGCCCGCGCGATGCCTGCGTCTGATTTCAACGCCGTAGTAGTTCGCCACGAAATCGAGCGACCTCCTGTGAAGCTGAGGCAGAAGTTTCCGTGCGAGCTTGACGGTGCACAGTCGCCGGCCAATGAGCGATTTACCCGAAGCCCGGTTCATCTCGGAGCAGACGAATTTCCAGTCGAACTGGGCATTGTGGGCAACGAAGACATTGCCTTCGAGCGCTTCCCTCACGCGGGGAGCAATGTCGGCGAACTTCGGTGCATCTCTGACCATTTCCCAGCTGATGTTGGTGAGCCGGGTGACGAACGTCGGAATGGAGCGCTCCGGGTTGACGAGCGTTTCGAAGACTTCGCGGATCTCACCGTCACGTACCACTACTGCGGCGAATTCGGTGATGCGGTCGTGTGGTGGGCTCCCTCCGGTGGTCTCGACATCGACGACAACGTAGGAGAGACCGGCCAGCGGTTCCGGAGTCGGTGCGCCTCGCTTCCGCCAGCCAACAGCCGTCACCGGAGGTGCGGGCGCGACGCGGGGACTGTAGACAACAGTGCTTTCACTCAGCAGCCATCGGCCCATCAGGTCGCGCTCGAAGTCACGCCTTCCCGCGAGCAGGGCAACGGCCATATGCTCCGCAACGATGCGCGGCGCGCGGGGAAGGTTGCAGACATGTCCGATAAGGTCAACCGCGTCGGCGGGCCCGATTGCGAGATAGCGCGCAGCACGGTCAATCAGCAGCGAAGGCTCAGCGTGCGCCTGTATGCCATGAGATGTCATACCCACGGATCGTCCCGCGTTATCGGACAGCTCATGCACCGCGGACCACCCCCGCCGCGCACTAGTTCGCTGCCGTCGAACGTAATCACAGCTCTCTCATGATCATTTATCCTGTCTTCGCCGCTGAGGAACGCGGCAGCCCCGACTACTCTGAATCCTGTCTTTTCCATTTCCAAGAGCGTTGACTCATTGCGGGCATACGACAATACGAGGCCCGGCCGGATAGCTACAAAATTGCATCCGGATGCCCACTGCTCCCGCTCCTGCATGATTCGCCGCTCACCCCCGCAGTGAATGGGCTCCATTGCAATGCCACACGCCTCAAGGGCATCGAAGACGTTCGCCATCTCGCGCATGCGGCCGTTCTTCTTCTTCCAGTGCAAAATCGGCAATCGCTCAGGACCCATGAAATGAGGTGGGTGGACGACGCATAGTTCCCTGTCCACCTGAGTGAAGATCATATCCAGATGGATCGCCGATTCTTCCCCGGGCATGATGACAATAATGATGTCAGTCACTTCGGTGCGCTCAAACACAACCGTTGCCAGGTTATCGATTGCGGCAGGGCTCGAGCGCTCGCTGAACCCAATCATGAGCGTATCGCGCCGAAGAGGATGCACGTCACCGCCCTCGAGGGTGTAATTCATACGGTGTTCCCGCGATCCGTCGTACAGGATGCCGCGGTTGGCGGCGAGCGGGTGGTATTGAAAGATCGCTTTCATGATCAGCTCTTCCGTCCATCGCACGCCGTACCGCATCGACCCGATCATGACGTGGTCGTTGATTCCCATCGCGACATCGCGCGTGAAAAAAAGATTCGGTAGCGGCGGCAGCATGTAGCCGGTTTCGTTGAGCGCTCGCGTGAGCTGGCCCGGCGTTTCCTCTTTCCCTTCGATTAATGTTTGCACGAACTCCCCGGGAGCAAGCTCCTGGAGCTCTCGAGCCAGCGGCTCCGACGGAATTATATCGAGCGTATCCCGGATCAGTGCCTGTTTGGTTGCGTCGTCGGCAACGACTTCCGCCAAGAGGTCTCGCACCTCGTAGACGTCGGTGAACCGCTCCAGAATCGCAACGAAACGCTTGTGTTCGCGTTGCGCCTGTGAGACATCCATGATGTCGTCGTACAGATAATCGGCGCGGGTTGCGGGGGTCACCGCCAGAAGCTCAGCCCCCGGCGGGTGAACGAGCACCGCGCGCATCTGTCCAATCTCGGAACTCACATGCACAGCCATTGAGCGATCAACATAGCTCCTGCTGGCGCGGCTTGCCCGTGAGTCGGTTGCCGCTCCGTCGGCCAGCTTCTATCTTGTGAACTAATTCACAAGCCCGCCCATACGTGAAACGCATAGCAGAATCAAAGATCCGACGGCTGTCGGTATATCTCAGCTTCCTTGAGGAGATCGAACAACAAGGCATGCTCACGACATCGAGTGAGGAGCTGGCCAGGTTGGGAGGCACGACCTCGGCCCAGGTGCGAAAAGACCTGTCGTTTTTCGGATCTTTCGGAAAGCGCGGTCTGGGGTATTCGGTACCCGAGCTTTCGTCCCGGCTTCGCGAGATCCTTGGTCTGGGGCGTCAATGGCGGGTGTGCATAATCGGTGCTGGCAAAATCGGCGCAGCACTGGCGCGTTACGCTGGATTCGTCGAGCGCGGCTTTATGGTCAGCGGGGTTTACGACACTGATAGCGACAAGATTGGAAGTCGCTGGGGCGCGGTGTCGGTACGTGATGTTGCCGCACTCGAGTCGGACAACGCACAGATGCAGTTCCAGATCGCCGTTCTGGCTGTCCCGGCCGACGATGCACAATTGCTTGCCGACCGCGTTTCAGCTATGGGAATCAAGGCAATCCTCAGCTTCGCCCCCGTTCAGCTAACGGTGCCAGCAGACGTTACGCTTCGCACCATGAACATGGCGATGGAACTCGAAGCGCTAACGTTCGCACTCACGAATCGAAATCCTGAGCGCTAGAGAGGGCTGGAAGTCGAATGGCTCGCGAGCTTGAAATGGCGGGGGGCTGGGCACACACTGGGCGTTTTATTTTCTCGCATCGCCGGCGGCTGCTCGCCGCATGAGGGCAACGAACTGTTCTGGTGTCAGCGTTTCGGGCCGTGCCTTCGGATCGATCCCCAGGCTTTCAAGAATCCGGGCTGCATCGGCAGACGCTTGACGTCCGACCGCCCTCAGCACATTGATCATCTGCTTCCGGCGCATTCCGAACGATCCCTGGACGAACACGCGGAAATCCTCAACCTCGTGCGGTTCGATCAATCCTGTTGCTCGCGGCGAGATTCGGACTACCGCCGATTCCACCTTCGGCGGCGGTTTAAAGGCCGCGGCTGGAACGTTGCAGACGATGACTGCATCCGAGGTTGCCTGAATGGTGACCGACAAGGCACCATAGGTCTTCGATCCCGGTGAAGCCACTATCCGGTCCGCAACCTCCCGCTGCAGGAGAAACACGGCGCGACGCGGGAAAGGCGGGCGCAATACGCGAAATAGTATCGGCGTCGTGATGTAGTACGGAACGTTTCCCGCTACAACAAACGGGGCATTGGCAAGAGAGGCGACGTCCATTTCGAGAATGTCGCCCTCGATTACCCTGACATTGGGGACCGCCTGAAAACGCCTGATCAGAATCGCCGCCAGCGCACGGTCGATTTCTATCGCAAGCACCAATTGGGAACCGTGCGCCTGCCGTGCCAGAACGTCTGTGAGCGCCCCCCGCCCCGATCCGATTTCGACGATGACATCGTCGGACAGCGGATTCAGAGCATCCGCGATTGCCTCGACAACATCTGAATCGATCAGGAAGTGTTGTCCAAACCGCTTGAGTACCGGAGGATGCGCGCGTAATCCGCGCGACATCAGCTTCGGAGCACCACGAGCGTAAGATCGTCCGGACTTGGGACTTCCCCGCTGTAACTGCGCAACAGGTCAAAGACGCGGTCGAGGATGTCACTGACGGGCTCGCTACGGTGTTTCGAGATGACCTCGAGCACGCGCGCCTCACCGAGGCGATCTCCATTGGAGTTGCGTAAGTCGGGAATTCCATCGGTAAACAGAACGAGGAGATCAGATTTCGCGCTCCAGGGCGCGGCCGAGGCGAGTGGAGCCTGCTCGCTCATGCCAAGCGGTGGGCTGCTCGCCAGAAGCCGCGACGGCTCTCCCGCGGCGGGAAAGATGAAGGCGTGAGGGTGGCCGGTGTTGGCATAGCGAAACATCGACCCGTCATGTTCGAGAAGGCCAAAAAAAACCGAGATGAACATCTCGGTCGTTGCCAGCTCGTCGCGGAGGGATAAGTAAAGCATCGACAACATCTGTCCGGGATCGGACGTGTTCTGCGCGTGAATTGCAGACGCGCTCATCGCGAGCGCCATGATTAGCGCTGCTCTGTAGCCGTGGCCGGAGACATCACCAATCATGATTCCCGTTCGTCCGCCCGGCGCCCGGAAGAGATGATAGAAGTCCCCGCCGACACTTTCGGCCGGAACAACTCTCGCCGCAACGTCTGCCTCTGGCGCAACGATCGACGGGTTGGGCAGCAGTTTCATCTGGAGATCATGAGCAAGGCGCATCTCCTGCATGTGCCGCTGCTGCTCCATCGACGACCGAACGAGGCGGGCGTTCTGAATGGCGGTACCGATCTGCGTGGCTATCGCCGCTACGAGTTTTTGATCTCCCGCGCTGAAAGGCTGGCGCGACCGCCGGTCCGACAGATTGACCACGCCAAGGGGCTCGCCTCCTGACGGTGTTGTCCACATGATCGGAACCGATAGCATCTCACCCCGGCGATATGGCAGCTCCAGTTCGCAATCCATTTCCCCTTCATCCACGGTCAGCGGATGCTGGGTTCTGAAAACGCGGGCAGAAACGCAGGCAGGGTCATCGACACTTATTGCCTTCGCTCCCGAGGCGTCGACGCCGATCGAGGCAACTACCTGCAGCATTCCTGTAATCGGCTCATGGACGAGTATGGAGGAACGACGCGCGCCGACGGTCTCGGATATCTCGGTGAGGATGGTTGCTGCAGCTTCCTCGAGGGTAACGGTTCGGCCGAGTATGTCGCCGATCGTGTACAGGAGATTGATCTCCTCATAT
Source organism: Gemmatimonadaceae bacterium (assembly GCA_037721215.1). Classification (NCBI taxonomy): domain Bacteria; kingdom Pseudomonadati; phylum Gemmatimonadota; class Gemmatimonadia; order Gemmatimonadales; family Gemmatimonadaceae; species Gemmatimonadaceae bacterium. Next base: position 122,512 of record JBBJNV010000009.1, on the reverse strand, counting down.
CGTTCGGCGAGCTCCATTGCGGCATGCTCAACTTCCTGCGCGCCACGCAGCATGTGCGCAACGACCGGAAGCAGCAGCCGCACATGGGCATTCGCCTCCGCCATATCCGACTCGGTCGGTCCGACGACGAGCCAGGTGCGATTCGCCCCCGGCACGCTGACTACGACAGTGGTTCCGGAGTCAGCCCGGATCGCTGCGGTTGAACCGTAGTCCGGAAGCGTGTCCGGCGGCGCCAGGCGCTGGCTGGACCGAACGATCGGAGTGAGCGCGGTTCCGGCACTGCCGCGGGCAGTCCACACCGCCGCATCGCAATGGGTTGTCTCGCGGAAAGCCGCGAATACCGATTCCAGCTCTTTCATTCCCGGTTGAGCGTCAACCTGACAACATTTCCCTCGTCGACGAAGCGCTCTACCCGGTCCATCAAACGGTGCATCAGAAACAGGCCACGCCCGTCTTCGCGCAAAATGTTCTCGGGGGTCGTGGGATCCTTGCGGGTGGAGTTCATGTCGAAGCCCGGTCCGTCATCGACGATATCGAACACCAGCGCGTCATCACTCACCATTGCGCGGACACGCACGTGCCTGCCGGTACCGCCATTGCCACGCAGGATCGCATTGGACAGCGCCTCAGCGAGAGCAACGCGGACATTGAGTGTGCATTTCCTCGAAGGGATGTGGAGTTCATGGCATCGCAGTGCCGCGAGCTCCACCACTCCTTCGATATAACTAACGTCGCTGGGAATCTCGATATCGAGCGCGACGTGCGGCTCGGCCATCAGAGACTCTCGAGCGCGCGCTCCCGCGTATCGGAAATCTGAAAGAGCGTATCGAGCTTGGTGAGCTCGAAAAGCGTCTGGAGATCGTCGTTCAGATTGGCAAGCCTCAGCTCCCCGCCCTGTTCGCGGATCTTCTTCGACAGCGAAACCAGGACGCCGAGACCTGAGCTGTCGATGTAGCCTGTCCGGCTGAAATCGATGAGGAACTTTTTCTCCCCCCTCTCCAGCTCATCGAGAACTTTCTGCTTCAGTTCCTGACGGTTGCCGACTATCAGCTGACCTTCGACATCCACCACAACGACTTCGTCCTGCTTGTTCATTGCAAAGCTCATTCTCTTCTCCGGGTGTGTACATCAAACGGTGTCGTCACCGACTGCAGCGCAGCGATCGCGGCGACGTTAATAATGTCTTCTGGCCGGGCGCCGCGCGAGAGATCGGCGGCCGGCCGCGCAAGGCCCTGGAGTATCGGTCCGATTGCGCTCGCTCCGGACAGACGCTGAACGAGCTTGTAAGCGATATTGCCCGCGTCGAGAGTAGGAAACACGAGTACGTTCGCTTCGCCACCCAGAATTCCGCCAGGATCCTTGCGCGCCGCCACCGATGGAACCAATGCGGCGTCGCCTTGCAATTCTCCGTCCACGGCGAGCTCGGGCTCCCTCTCGCGAATGATTGTGAGCGCGTGGCTGATGGTGTCGATCGACGGGCCGCGACCGCTACCTCGAGTACTGAAGGACAGGAGCGCCACCCGCGGCTCATCCCCGACGATTCGCCGCCGGTCACCAGCGGCCGATATTGCAATATCTGCCAGCTGGGTGGCGGTCGGATGAGGAACCACAGCGCAATCGGTAAACGTAAGTACACTGGCGCGTGCCTCCCACGGACCGTTGGCAACCATATAAAACGCGCTCGAGATCGTAGTCACTCCCGCCGCCGGCCCGATCGTTCGCAACGCCGCTCGCACCACCTGACTGGTGGGAAACACAGCACCGGCGACGCAGGCATCGTACTCGCCTCGCGCAACGAGAGCGCCAGCGAAGCGCAGGAGCGGCAATCCGTCCGCGACTATGCAATCGATGCCGGTCTCACGTGCGGCGTTGTGCGAGCCGGGCGTCGCGGGGTCGAGTACAAGGACAGGACGAACGATGCCCTCGCGGTCGAGGATGCGGACGGCCTCGAGTATCCGTTCGTCGCTGCTCTCCGGAAACAGCACCGTACAGCCCAGAGACCGCGCGCGCGCGCGCACGCTCGTGATGAAATCGTTCACGCCGGTGGCTGCTGCCGGTCGAATCGATGCCGCAAAGCTGCCTCAACCGAAGGATGGACGAGTCCTTCCAGCTCACCACCGTGCTGCGCAATCTCTCTGATGATGCTGGAGCTGATGTAGGTAGTCTCGACCGACGGAACCATGAAGACAGTCTCGAGCTCGGGAGAAAGATGCCGGTTCATCAGCGCCATCTGGAACTCGTATTCAAAATCGCTGACAGCGCGCAGTCCGCGGATGATGAGTGACGCTCCCACGTCGCGGGCGAAGTTCACGAGCAAACCCTGGAACTGCCTCACCTCGATGCATGGATCCGACCCTACTGCGCTGGTGATGAGCTCAACCCTTTCATCTGGCGTAAAGAGAGGCTGTTTCGAGTTATTGGTCGCAACTGCTACAACCAGTTGATCGACGAATGCGCAGCTACGCTTGATGAGGTCCTCATGACCGCGGGTGATCGGATCGAAGCTGCCGGCATAAATCGCGATAGTCGCCACGCTAATCCTCGCTTCGGTAGATGGAAATCGCGGTGGATCCATAACGCCGGATTTCCGGCGAGCCCGGCATTGTTTGAATGGCGGCGTGCTCGATACTGAGGAGCGCGGCGAAAGGAATCAACTGCCATTTGCTTGCAAGTGCTGTCGCCGATTCACTCAGATAAGGCGGGTCTGCGAACGCAATATCGTAGCTCGAGCTCGCGAGCGCGCTCACGTACCGCAGCGCATCCATTTGATGAACTGTCGTCGCCGCACCTGCATCGAGCATCTCGACGTTCTTCCTCAGTGCGCGAACCACGCGGCCATCCTTCTCCACGAAGTCCGCGTGAACCGCACCGCGCGACAGTGCCTCCAGGCCCAGTGCACCGGAACCAGCATAGAGATCGAGCACTTTCGCTCCCGGAATGCTGAGCTGCAGGATGTTCATCCAGGCCTCGCGGACGCTGTCGAGCGTTGGACGCACCTGCTTATCGGTTGGCGCCTCGATTTTCCGTCCGCGCCAGCGTCCGGCGACGATCCGCATATCAGTCCGCGATAGTGGATTGTGGATAGATGTCGGCGATGCGCGCCTGCAGCCGGCTCTCTCCGCGGTATTGGTCTCTCTCCAGCCGGAAAGCAATGTCGACAGGCGTGTCGATACTGAATTCTCCAATACGCTTCGCCATGCCCCAGCCGATCGCTTCGATCTCCCCTGTGCCGGTTGACAATCTCAACTTCAGCCCATCCTTGCCAACACTCCGGGGCGACGCTGCAAGTCGGACACCACGGGCGACCATCACCGGTGTCGGATTGCCGACCCCATACGGCTCGAAGTGACGGAGCATGCGCTCGAGATTCTCGTTGGCGCACTCGATGCCCAGCTCGATATCAATTTTGATTTCCGGAATAAGATCCTCGGGCTTGAGGACGGAAGCGGCAACGCTGTTGAACCGGTGGGCAAATTCGTCAACTTTATTTCTCGCGATCGTGACGCCGGCAGCTGCTCGATGCCCCCCGTATCGAAGCAGGAGGTCGCTGCATTTTCCGAGCGCCCGGTGAAGATCGAGCGGAGAGATACTTCTCCCTGAACCCTTTCCCTGATTGCCATCCAACGCGATGAGGACGGTGGGTCTGCCGAACTCTTCGACGATCCGCGAGGCGACGATCCCGATCACGCCCGGGTGCCAGCCTTCCCGGGCCAGCACAATACCAAAAGTATCTGGAAGACTCAGCGCCTCGACCATCTCGCGCGCCTCTGCGAGGACGGCGCGATCGATCTCCTGTCGCCGCGCATTCAGCTCCTCCAGCTCACGCGCGATGACATTCGCGTCATGGTCGTTGTCCGTCATGAGGAGCTCGACGCCCCGAAGCGCGTGACCGATCCGTCCAACCGCGTTCAACCGCGGCGCGAGAATGAAGCCGACCCTCCCGGTGGTCAGTGGTTTTCCGTCCATCCCTGAGGCCCTCAGCATTGCCCGCAATCCGAAGTTCCTTGTTTCGGCCAGCATTCGCATACCGTACCGAACCAGAATCCTGTTCTCACCGCGAAGCGGAGCGACATCTGCAATTGTGGCGAGAGCAACCAGATCCAGCATCGCCCATATGAAATTGTCGCTTCGTCCAAGTTTCTTCGCCAGAAGAAGTGCAAGCTTGAAGGCGACACCTACGGCGGCCAGATCCTTGTCGGGATACTCACACCCGCTCTGCTGCGGATTGAGCACGGCGAGACAATCCGGCAGGGCACCTCCCGGAAGGTGGTGATCGCTGATGATCACATCGATTCCAGCGGCGCAAAGCTCGGCAACGGGTTCGGTCGCGCTCGTTCCACAGTCGCAGGTGACGACAACCGATGCACCCGCCGCAACCGCCGCCCGCACGCCGGCTTTGCCCAGATCGTAGCCATCGTCGACGCGATGCGGAATGAATGGGACCCCATTCGATCCGAACTTGCGAAGCACTTTGACCATGATCGTCGTGGAACATATTCCGTCGACATCATAATCGCCGTGAACCATGACCGTTTCTCCAGTCACACACGCACGGGCAAGTCGCTCCACTGCCTGGGCCGCACCACGCATTGTCGATGCATCGTGCAGTTGATCGAGGCTGGGCCGCAGGAATCGCTGCGCCAGGCCAGCGTCGGCATGCCCGCGCAACAGCAGCAGGTTGGCGACGGGCTCCGGGACGTGGAGTGACGAGCAGAGTCCGGCCACGGCAGCCGGATCGGGGACGCGCGGCACAACCCACCGCGCCCTTGGCCGAGCCGCCAGCGCCATCACGGCGCCGGCCCCAGCCGGAAAACCGGATCGAAACGAACTGATGTCGTGCGAGCTCCGATCAAACCATTGCCGAGCGGTACAGCAGTACGCCGCACGCTTCGCAAACGTCGATGGTTCCGTTAACCGCAAGGTGATTCCGCCGCTGCATGGGGATAGCAGTGTCGCAATGCCCGCAAGACTCCCCTCGCAGCGGATACAGCGCTTGCGCGCGCCTGGTGCGAATGCGGTCATACTTTCCGAGCATCGAGCCTGACACACCACTTGTTTTCGCGCCCCGGTCGAGACGCGATTGCGCCAGCGCCGCGTCGATCTCCGCTCGTTCTTCAGCTATCGCCTGGCGAGCGGTCGATTGTTCCTCTTCTACAGCATGGAGCGTTGCCTCCTGCGCCTGAACGGCGATTCGCATGTCAGCGAGCCGGCGAGTAAGCGCCAGCAGCTCACTTTCGTCCTCGGCGATGATCCGCCGCGCGGACTCAACCTGCGCCATCGCCGCGGTAGCTTCCTTCAGCTTTTTGACGGCGTCGAACTGGGCGAGGTTGCGCTCCTGAATCTGTTTGTGCTGTGCAATCTTTTCATGCAGCTCGCGCTGGCGTTTTTCTTCCCCCTCGACCGCAGTACGAGATCTCGCAAGCGCGGTCGCAGCCGACTCCCGTTTCTTGTCGAGGGCAGCGAGCCGCGGATCGAGCGCGCGAATCTGCTCCTCAAGATCCCTTATCCGTGAATCGTCCGACTGCAGCGCCAATAGTGCTTCGACTTCGCTGGGCATCCTGTCTATCTCCTGGTCACGGTAGTCGTCACGTCCGTATTGCCTTCCACGGCCCCCTCCCGGAAGCTCGCATCTGAACGATGAGGTTATTACGCTCCTCGTCCAACTCCGCCTTGTCAATATCATTCCCCAGTGGCAACAATCGATCTATCGCATTCATCCTGTCTTCCATGTCGCGCACGTGCAGCCGCGTCAGGGAATCCTCGATCGTCTTCGCCGGATTCACATGTGTCTCGCCATCTCCAAGCAGTTCCTCGGCTACTGCGATACCATCGGCGCTTAGCTTCGCCGAGATGTCTTCGATCGACGCCTCGGGGTCGCTTTGCAGCATCGCGGCAAAGATCTCACTGAACCGCGGATTCCTGAAGCTGTCAGGACCGACTCGTTCGGCAATGCTTTCCACGCGCGACCGTTGTTGCAACATTGCGCGCACAAGCTCCTTCTCTGCAGACGCTCCCCCGTCGGCAACAGTTTCAACCCGGTCGCCGGGACGGCTCCGGATTGCCGGGGTTGCCACCCGCCGCGGTTCGGCACGACTCGCAGCCGGAGCGATGTCACCGGCCGTCGGACCAATTTCACGAAGCAGGATCTCGCGATCAACACCCGTGACCTCACTCGCTCGCCTGATGTACAGATCCTGCATCAATGCATCAGACGTAGCTCGTATCGTCGGAAGCAGTCGATCCAGCGCGCGACGTTTTTTCTGGAGTTCACCAAACCAGCCTGCCCGGTCGAGAATTTGAATCTTCCGATCGAAGACATCGATAGCGGACGACAATGCTGCCTCGAGACCCTCCGCTCCCGAAGCGCGAACAAAGCTGTCCGGGTCCTCGCCGGGCGGCAATGTCACCACCCGAACAGAGAACTTCTGGCGGAGAAGTTCGTCTCCGGCGCGAAAGGTAGCCTTGAGGCCGGCGGCATCGCTGTCATAGAGCAGAAAGACGTTTCTCGAGTATTTGCCAAGCAGCGTCACCTGCGCCTCGGTAAGCGCCGTGCCCAGCGGGGCCACGACTTCATCGACGCCCGCAGCAACCAGCCGGAGCGCGTCAAAGTAACCTTCCACCACAAGCGCTCGGTCGGCTCGTCGAATGGCGTTACGCGATCGATTCAATCCGTAAAGAAGTTTTCCTTTCAGGAAGACGGAAGACTCTGACGAATTGAGGTATTTCGGCTCCCCCGGCCCTAGCAGGCGCCCGCCAAACCCCACGTTGCGCCCGAGCGTGTCCAGAATCGGGAACATGAGCCTGTCCCTGAACCGCGGCCGGGGTTCACTATCCTGATCCTTCGTCACCAGAAGGCCTGCGTCAAGCAGGCGCGCATCGTCGAAGCCAAGCGCGTTCATGTATGAGCGCATCAGGCCAATCTCTCGCGGTGCGAATCCTACACCCGACTCCTCGGCAACCGGACGGCTTATCGCGCGCTCTTCAAGATACCGCCGAGCGGCCGCTCCCACTCCCTCGTTCCAAAGCATCTGCTGGAAGTATGCAGCGGCAGTGGCCTGCAGCTCCCACGCCGGTTCGCGAGGATCGGGGCCCTGGGTGCGTGCCCTGGATTCGGGCACCTGCACGCCAGCCTTGTCGCCGACCATCCTCACGGCCTCAGGCCATTCCATTCCGAGGCGCTTTGTCAGAAACCTGAAGACATCTCCGGTTTCGCCACATACGAAGCAGTGATAGATACGTTTGGCCGGCACCACTGAAAAATTGCGGCGTGTGCCCTGATGGAACGGACACGGCCCCCTGAAGTCGGAGCCGGTTCGCTTGAGGGGAACGTATTCACCGATGATCGCAACGATATCCGCTGCTTCCCGCACCTGTTCCACTACTTCTTCCGGAATCAAGCGAGGTCCGCCATGGTGACACCCGCACCCCCTTCGTTCCACGCACCCAGCCTGAATGACACAATTCGCGTCTCTTTCCGGAGCATTTCCGCGACGCGTTCGCGGAGCACCCCAGTCCCTTTTCCGTGGATGATGCGCAACGTCCTGAGATCCGCGCGAACTGCGGAGTCGACGGCATGCATAACCAAATCGTCTATCTCGCCTACTCGCATTCCACGAAGGTCTATCTCGCTCTTTGCTTCAGGCTCGGGGATGTCGCCCCGGACCGCAACATGAATTTTTTCTCCAGGCGCGGGAGGGGCAACGATTCGGAGGCTGCCGACAGGGACTGAAAGCTTGATCGAACCCGCCGCTACAATGGCGTCGTTGTCGCGCAGCTCCATCACTCGGGCAGTGCGCCCACCCAACGCAGGAACCGCGACAAAATCGCCCTCCGCAATCCGTTCGCCGCCGGAGCCAATTTCCGTCGGCGCATCCGACTCCCCCGGATGGTCGACTGCAACCAAAGCGTTGCCTTCCGCCGCCGCCAGCTGTTCAATTCGGCGCCTCGCATCGCGGGCGGCCGCATCTGACGCCTCAGCCGCCGATTCCTTGAGAACTCTGATCGTGCGATCGACCTCCGCTCGCGCGTCGAGGATCAGGCGCCGCGCCTCCCTGCGCGCATCCCTCTCGGCGCTCCGTTCCTTTTCCCGCACTGCCTGTTCGCGCTCGGCAACCCGGCCGGCGCGGACTCTGACGTCTTCGGCGATCAACGCAGCTTCTGTTTCGCTTGCAGTGAGGCGCTGCTCGCGTGACTCGAGTTCCGCGAGAAGCGAGTTGACGTCACGCTCTCCCGTTGGAAGGCGGGCCTCGGCTCGGACCAGAACATCCTCCGGAAGCGCGAGGCGCCGCGCGATGCTGATACCGTAGGACCGGCCGGGGATGCCCTTGATCAGGCGGTATGTCGGGGCAAGTGCAACGGCATCGAATTGCAACGATGCGTTGACCACACCAGGCACCTCGGCAGCCAATTCCTTGAGCGCCCCGAGGTGAGTAGTTGCTACCGAGAGGCTGCCGCGCCGAGTCAGTGATTCGAGAATCGCGCCGCCGAGTGCAGCTCCCTCCAGGGGGTCGGTACCCGAGCCGAGCTCGTCAATGAGGACCAGTGAAGCGCAAGTCGCGGCGCTCAGTATTTCCGACAAATTCTTCAGATGAGCGCTGAAAGTCGACAGGCTCGAAGAAATCGACTGCTCGTCGCCCACGTCCGTGTAGACGTCATCAAAAACCGAGAAGCGTGAGCCCGTGCTGACGGGCACAGGGAAACCGGCCTGAGCCATGGCAGCGAACAACCCGACTGATTTGAGGAGCACTGTCTTGCCCCCGGTGTTCGGACCCGAAATGAGGAGCGTTTTTTCGTGCGTGTCGAGTGTCAGGTCGAACGGTACCACATCGATTCCCTGCGATACAAGCAGCGGATGGCGTCCTCGGATGATGGTAAAGCCGGAACCTTCAGCGTCAAATTCGACGAGTCCGCAACCGTCTTCGGTCGCGTAGCGCGCGCGGGCATACAGGGAATCGAGAGTGACCAGTGCTTCGAGGGCCGCGGCCAGAGGCTCCCTCAGCGGACGGACGACCTCTGTCAACTCCGAAAGAATTCGATCTACTTCACGCAGTTCGTCGGACTCCAGCTCCCGGATTCGATTTCCAGCTTCGATCGCTGCTGGTGGTTCAACGAACAACGTTGCACCTGTGCTCGACGTATCGTGCACCAATCCGCCGATGGCTGTACGCGCCTCTCGTCGGACCGGAATGACGAACCGTCCGTTGCGTACCGTCACTGACATGTCCTGAACCTGATGATGTTCCTCCAGGCGCGACATCAGCCGCTCGAGCAGCTTCACCAGCTCACCCTGCGCCCCGCGCAGCTCGCGTCGGATGCGCCTGAGCTGTGGCGAAGCATCGTCGCGGACATCACCGTCGTCCCGCACTACGTCATCGATCGCCTTTTCTTCTCGACGAGCAGCGACCAGCGCCGCGATCTCGCTACGGATGAGAGCGATCGAAATTACTGGAAGCCGGTCGTCAGCAAGTCTCTCAGCGGTGATTCGCGATGCGCGTAGGAAAGCGAGCAGAGTGAGAAAATCCGCCGCGTTCAGCGATGCGCCGGCAACGCGCAGCCGGCCAAGGGACGGCCGGATATCGGCGATCTGCTCCGGTTTCCAGGCTGCATCATTATCAATCAGGGCTCGCACAGCCGATACTCGCGCATGCTCGTGCTCTATCCAACCGCGGTCGCGCGCCGGCAAAGCCTCGCGAACCCTTTCGGCGCCCAGCGCGGAATGCGCGCGCGCGGCCACAGTCTCGACTGCCCGGCCGTATTCCAGAACGCCGAGTGTATGTGAATTCATCGACGAAAAAGCCCGAACAGGCGACTGGTATCGCAAGTTCGGGCTGTGTACAAGGATCGTCGCATCTTCACCCTCGCCGGCTGAGTTCCTCTTTCGCGATGGCGTTTATCGTGCCGCCTTCGACCTTTCCCTTGAACTGGGGCAAAACCAATCCCATCAGGGCGCCGATTGTTGTCGCACCGCCAGCGATCGCGGCGTTGACCGCCGCCCGGATTTCCTGAGGGTCCACTGCCGGAGGCAGGTAATTCTGCAGCGCTGCCGCTTCGGCGCTTTCCCGGCCGGCGAGATCGGAACGGCCAGCCTTGCTGTACATGCCAACCGACTCGCGCCGCTTCTTGATCGACTTGCGGATAACGTCTGTCACATCAGCGTCCGTGGGCTCCTGACGCATCTCGATACGGCGGTTCTTCACCTCGGACAACACTGTTCCAAGCAACAGCGTGGCTTGCTTATCCTGGGCTTTTCGCGAGGCGTTCAGGTCGCCCTGCAACCGCGCGAGAAGCTCGGACATTTCTAGACGCGGCGCGTGCGACGGTTCTTGCGCATCGCAGTATTCAGCTTGCGCTTACGCCGCTCGCTCGGTTTTTCATAGTGACGATGCTTGCGAAGATCGGAAAGAATGCCCGCTTTCTCGCATTTCTTCTTGAAGCGCTTCAGCGCGCGTTCAAAATTTTCGTCGTCATGGATGATGACTTCCGACAATATCTACTTCCCCCCTTCGTGGCGTTTTTGCGCCGGTGCAGGTACAGAATAAACAACTTAGCGGGGCCGGTTCCGACGGGCAAGGAAACCGCGCCCGATGTAGCACCGCACATCAACTTCGCGGCTGACGTTACCCCGGTGGCCATCTCAGCCGACGGCCGCCAAGTACGTGAATGTGCAGGTGGTGCACCATCTGGCCGCCGTCGTCGTTTGTGTTGATGACGGTGCGAAAACCGGACTCTGCAATTCCTTCGGCGCGGGCAACCCTCGCTGCCAGCAGCATCAGGTCACCCAGCTCAGGTCCGTCATCGGCAAGTGAAAGCGTAGCTATGTGACGACGCGGAATTACCAGTACATGCACTGGTGCCTGAGGCGTGATATCGCGAAATGCGATGGCGCGCTCCGTTTGGTCGACGACATCCGCCGGGATCTCGCCCGCCGCGATCCGGCAGAAAAGACAATCTTCAGGCATTTGATGAACCCCCCTTATCAAGCAGGCAGCGAACGACAGCCAGAGCCGACATGCCCGCTGTCTCGAAACGCAAAACCGAACCGGCGATCCTCACGGGAGTGAATCCGGCCGATATCAGCTCAGCACTTTCCGCCGGTTCAATTCCCCCTTCTGGCCCGATAGCGATTACTACCGGCGCCGTCATTGTTACGACCGCCAGCGGCTGCTCGGCGCGGGCGTCCAGCATGAGACGCGTTCCCGCCGGGGCAGCTGCCATCGCACGGGAGAGAGGTGCCGAGGGATGCACGTCTGGAACCCATCCGCCTCCGGACTGCGTCAATGCCGCGACCATTCTCCCCTGTACCCGCGCCTGAAATGCCGGACCATCGCCAAGTGGCCCGACACTCCGGGATCGTCGCCACATCACGGGTCGCCAGCTGGTCGCCGACAATTCTGTGCACTTTTCCGCGAGCATCAACATGCGATCCCTGTCGGCGACAGGGACCATCAGATGTACAGGAGGCTGGGCTTCGATGCGGGAAACTTCGGTGACATCGATGGTCACGGACCGTTTGGCCAGACGCGCGACCACGCCGGATGCGGCGCTCCCCTTTCCATCCCTCAACGCCACTGCCTGGCCCGCGCCCGCACGCAAGACGCGCAGATGTTGCGCCGCCTCGGTGCCCAGCAATATCTGCCCTGGTGCCGAGAACGGCTCGTTGCAGAAGAATGTGATCAACGCCGCTCCAGCAGGACGCTCCACCAGGCTTCTTCAGTGTCCTCCGCGGCGATTCGCCAATCGGCGATGCCAATCGCCACCAGCATCATTGCCCGTTCTTCGGCTAGCAGTCCCGACAGGATTGCATGCCCGCCCGTCCGTACCGATGACACAATTATCGGCAACAACTCTTTCAATACCGACGATATGATGTTTGCGAGCACCACTTCCACCGGCGCCAGGAGTGGCAGCATCAGCGCTGCGTCTCCTTCAATGAGCCGTACCCTGCCGGCAACTCCATTCGCCGCGATGTTCTGTTCGGCGTTACCGATGGCGTCGTGATCCAGCTCCACAGCCGCCACGCGCTTGCTTCCCAATTTTGCCGCAGCAATGGAGAGCACCGCGCTGCCAGCACCGAGATCAGCAACCATGCCCAGCGGCACCGGTATCTTCTGCATCAGTCGAATGACGCTACGCGTGGTAGGATGTTCGCCGGTTCCAAACGCCATTGCTGGCTCAATGATCACCATAGTGTCGCCGGGTGTCGATGATGCGAGCCACGGCGGTGCAACCGTCACGGCACCGAGCTGATGGCTTCCGACGGCCGCGCGCCAGGCGCTCCAGTCAGTGGGGGCCGCTTCGCCGATACGGACCGTGGCCGCGGGGTCGGCGGCCGTGATAAAATCCATCAACAGCTCTGTCGAGGTGCCCGGGGGAAAATGAGTGACGATTGCCTGGCCATCCTCATGGAGGCCAGTCGAACCGGCAGCGAACAATGCGCCGATCACACCATCGCGGTTTGCCGAACCTTCAATGCGAACGGTCAGCCACAATGCATCGGGTGCCGGCGCAACCGTGGCGCTCACGCGCGCCAATAGCTACCGGGCGCGGCCTCATGCACCCAGCGACTCCTTGACCTTCGACCAGAAGCCTTTCGCGTTCCGCTCCGACGGGGCGACCTGCAATTCGCCGAGCCGCCGGATGAGCGTTTCCTCTTCGGCTGTGAGTTGCTCCGGTGTGTGCAGCTGAAGCCGTACGTGCAGATCACCAGTGCCGGATGCATTCACCCGTGGCAAACCGCGTCCCCGGAGATGAAACACCTGACCGCTCTCAGTGCGTTCGGGCACATGTAGCGCGACACTGGCGGAGACTGTCGGCACCTGAACGTCGGCGCCAAGCACCAACTGCGCGTAAGTGACGAGGACCTCGCAATACAGGTCTTCTCCGTCGCGCTCAAACCTCGCATCTTCTCTTACCTCGAAGACGACCAGAATATCTCCCTTCGCCCCTCCGCGCGGTCCGACGTTCCCTGCCGATCGCATTGTCATGTACTGCCCCGTCGCTACACCCGCAGGCACCTTGATAGTGACGCTCTCCTCCTGGCGCAGCCGCCCCTCACCTCTGCATTTCCGGCACGGCGATGCGATGAGGGTGCCCTCACCGGCACAGGCTGGACACGCGGTGACGCTGATCACCTGCCCGAAGAAAGACTTCTGGGCTCGGCGGACTTCACCCGTACCTACGCAAGTGGTGCAGCGTGTGGCCGATGTTCCTTCGTCGGCGCCCGTACCGTTGCAGCGGTCGCAGCTCGTCAGCAGTTTCGCGGTGACCGCTCGCTCGACCCCCCTCTCTACTTCAGCCAGCGTGAGGGGCATCGTGATGCGGACGTCAGATCCCTTGCGAGCCTCAGTCCTGCCGCCTCGCTGCTGCGCACCGAAGAGGTCTCCAAAACCAGACATGCCTCCCAGGTCACGCATGAAAATATTCAGCGCTTCGCTCAGATCCACATGGTGGAATCCGCCCGCCCCCGAACGAAGTCCGGCTTCGCCATACCGATCGTACATCGCGCGTTTGGACGAGTCTCGCAGCACGTCGTAGGCTTCGATGATCTCTTTGAACTTTTCCTCCGCCGCCGGTGATCCGTTATTCCGGTCAGGGTGGTTGACCATCGCCAGCTTTCGGTACGCCTTTTTGATGTCTTCGTCAGAGGCGTCGCGCGGAACGCCGAGGGTTACGTAAAAATCAGCCATCTGTGTTCTGTTAATCCAGTAAGTCGGTAAGGAGCCGTGACGTGTGTGTCACAAGCGATATCACCTTGTCATAGGGCATGCGCGTGGGGCCGATAACTCCGATCACGCCGGTAACGGCGCCGGAGCGATACTGCGCCGTCACGATAGTGAAATTCTCCAGCTTTGGATCCTGGTGCTCGTTTCCGATGGTGATCGTGATACCAGGGGTTTCACTGCGGCTCCGCAGAAGATCAGCAAGATGTTCGCTCGTCTCGGTAAGTGCGACGAGCTTGCGCATGCTGTCGACGCTCGCGAACTCTGGTTGATCGGCAAGAAGCGACGGCTTGCCCAGCAGAACCGTTTCGTCCGATCCCTGCATTGCCGAATCGAAGAGCTGATCGCCCTCCTCGATAAAGACATTCAGCAGCTCGGCTGCGTCGCGGGTGGGATCAGAGTCGCGAAGCCGTTCGCCTACCGACGTGCGTATCTGGCGCAACGTCAGTCCTCCAATTCTCTCATTCAGCAATCGCGTCACTTCGGCAATCGCGGCGTCGGCAATTTCACCTTTTGCTTCCACGAAGATGGTGCGCACCGCACCACCCGCGAGTGTGAGCGCCAGGAGCAGGCGGTCTGAGGAAAGACGTACCAGATCGAGACGCTCGAGTATGCTGGCGTCGAGCCGGGGCCCAAGAGCAATCCCCAGCTCCTGTGTGATAACGCCGAGGCTCTGCGCGGCGCGGCGAATTATGCCGTCTACAGCAGAGCCGCCGGCGGCGATGTGTGCACTGAGCTGCTCCCGGTCACGCAGCGTCGCCGAAGGGAGCGGAATCAGCGAGTTCACGTATACGCGGTACGCCACGTCCGTAGGAACGCGGCCCGCTGATGTATGCGGGTGATAGAGCAATCCCTTTTCCTCGAGATCGCTCATCGTGTTGCGAATCGTAGCCGATGATACGCCGAGCCCGAACCTGCGCGCGATCGCGTTGGACCCGGCAGGTTGAGCGGTTTCGACGTACGACTGGATCACCGCCTCGAGTACCCGGCGCTCTCGCTCGCTCAGCTCGGGAAAGGCCATAACCTCGAACGTAGCAATGAATTCAAATCCCTGTCAACCCGGCAGCCAGCGTGTCGAGCCGGAGCCACCCTTCGGGCGTAAGACGCACTCGCGCGTCGCTGAGAACAGCCCAGCCCTGCGCGACCCAGGCGCAAGCGGCTTCGAGATCTGAAGCCTGCACTGTCAGACCCGCCGCTGTTCTAAGACCGAGGTAGACCTTTTCCGCCAGCCTGTTTGCTTCAGTAAGCGTCTCCTCGCCGAACGTCACACTCTCGCCAGCTTCAAGGCGCGCTAACCATGCTGCATAAGGCGCGATGTTCCAGCTCCGGCACGCTCCGTCGAACGAATGGGCCGAGGGCCCCGCGCCGATGTACGAGGCACCCGACCAGTATGCGGAATTGTGGCGCGACTGACTGCCAGGCAACGCAAAATTGGACACTTCATAATGATCGTAGCCGGCGGCGGTTGCTGCCTCATGCGCGTAAAGAAACTCATCTGCATAACAGTCGTCGGGTGCGGTCCGGGTGATTCCGGCGGCAGTCCAACGGGCGAGTGGCGTCGACGGCTCGACCGTCAGTCCGTAGAGAGAAATGTGGGCCGGCTGAAATGTCAGCACCCGATCGACGTCGTCTTTCCATGACCGGCTGAGCGAAAGCGGCAGCGCGAATATCAGGTCGATAGAGAAATTTTGAATGCCTGATTGCCGCACGAGCCTCAGGGCATCGAGGCTTTGCTCTGCCGAATGTGTTCGATGCATCCATTCCAGCGCTCTATCGTCGAATGTCTGCACGCCAATCGAGAGGCGACTGACACCAGCCGCGGCCCATGCCTCCAGCGATCGAGCTGAAATATCGTCGGGATTCACTTCGATAGTGATTTCGGCGCCCGGGGCAATCGGATGAACCTCGCGCACGATCGCAAGCAGCTCCCGAATTCCTTCGGCTCCCAACCGGGACGGAGTACCGCCTCCAACGTAAACGGTCTCGAGCGGAGATTGGTCAGGTGGCGTTGGAGAGTGCCGCCCGCCCGAGAAAGCGGAGCGCTCAACATAGTGTCCCAGTTTCTGGACCCAGAGCTCTGCACGGAGAGCGTCGAGGTACGCGCTGACGGGAACGACGCGCCGAACCGCGATCGAGAAATCGCAGTATGAGCAGCGGCGTGCGCAGAACGGGACGTGGATGTACAGATGGCGGGGTGGCACAGTTGAATATACCTGCCGCTGACGCCCACCCACCCAGCTCCGACTTACCGCCGGCGCACTTCCCCCGTGACAAGGCATTCGACCATTCCCATAAGCTCTAGCGAGGTCACGGTCATAAGGCACTGCCGTGCCGGAAGGCCGGCTTTGGCCGAAAGGTCATCCATGGCCAGCGGCCCCGCGCCCAGTGCCGACCATACGCGTTCGTCGTCCCCCTCCAGTTGCATTGGCGCGCTTCGGGCCGGGGCCGCCACGCCAGCCAGTGCAAGCGCATCGTCGATCGACGCAATTACTGCAGCGCCGTCGCGAATGAGCTGGTTGGTTCCTTCGCTTTGCGGCGAGTCGATTGGGCCGGGAACGGCCGCTACGAGCCTTCCCAGATCCAACGCGTGAGCAGCCGTGTTGAGCGCACCGCTCCGGTGACCGGCCTCGACCACGATTGTCAGGGGCGCGAGCGCAGCAATGATTCGATTCCGCTTCGGGAACGCCCCCTTGTGTGCGGACGCTCCGGGAGCGTTTTCAGAAATCAGGAGGCCGGAAGCGCCAATTGCCCGGTGAAGGCCGCGGTGAGAAGCGGGATAGGCGACATCGATTCCCGTGCCCAGAACGGCAACCGTTTTTCCTCCGGCACCAAGCATCGACCGATGCCCCTCAGCGTCGATGCCTCGCGCCATACCGCTTATCACGCAGACGTCGGCTCTGGCAAAGGCTGCACAGAGTGCCCTTGTGATTCGCAGTCCGTAAGCAGAAGGAATGCGGGTGCCGACAATTGACGCCCGTGGTCCCGATAAAGCTGACATCGACCCTATCGAGTAAAGGGACTGCGGTGGGTGCGCAAGATCCCGAAGACAACCTGGGTAATCGGCAGTCACCGGACTCCGACAGGCAATGACCTGCCCTGACGCGTGACCCTGGAAATCCAGCATGTGAGACACGCCGGTTAAGGCAAAGGTTGGGTTGTGTTTGCGATGTTGACGATAATGTTTTGCTTGAGGTCGAGCAGCTCGCTCCACCACGACGAGAGCAATTCGTCGAGACCCTGTCTTCCTGCCGCGCTGATTGCAAACATTCGGAACGCGTTGTCCGTGTCGATTGGCGGAATGTAGTCCTCCCCAAACAGATCCATCTTGGTAAAAACCACGCAATGGGGCCTCGTCGCCAGCTCTTCGGAATACGAGGCGACCTCGTGTCGAAGCTGCTCATATTCGGCCTGCCAGTCCATCGCGTCGATGGGGATGAGAAAGGCGAGTATCCGCGTGCGTTCGATGTGGCGGAGAAACTGTAACCCGAGCCCTTTACCTTCATGGGCTCCTTCGATGATTCCGGGAATGTCGGCAACCACGAACGTTCTGTGGTCGCTGAGCTGAACTACGCCAAGGTTCGGTGCCAAAGTCGTGAAGGGGTAATCTGCAATCTTCGGTCGCGCGGCTGAAATAACGGAGAGGAGCGTCGATTTTCCGGCATTTGGCTGACCTACCAGACCGATATCGGCGATTAGCTTGAGCTCCAGCTCGAGCGTGCGGGCATCGCCCGCCTCGCCCGGCTGCCATTCACGCGGTGACTGGTGTGTTGCGGTAGCGAAGAACGCATTGCCCTTCCCCCCTCTCCCGCCCCTCCCGACAATCGCTTCCTGACCGTCTTCGAGTATCTCGACGAGGATTTCGCCAGTGTCGGCGTCCTTTACCAGCGTTCCGGGGGGCACCGGCAGAACGACGCCAGCACCGGAGTGGCCCGTCTTGTTACTCCCCGATCCGTGATCCCCTCGCTCAGCGGCCCATCTGTCGCGGTAGGTGTAGTCGAGCAGCGTGGCAAGGTTCCCGTCGCCGCGGATTACGACATCACCGCCCCGGCCGCCATCGCCGCCGTCCGGGCCACCCATGGGAACACGATGCTCGCGACGAAACGAAGTGCAGCCGGACCCTCCGGTACCGGCCTCGGTTCGCACGATCACGCGGTCAACGAACATGGAGCGGCCAGAGTTGCGGGTAATTGGTTTGAAGGGCTCGATGCGGGATCATTGCGTCGTTGTGAGGGGGTTAGGCTGCCGTCCGGAAAGCGCGTGGGAGAGCAATGTCCGATACCGCTCAATGTCAGATGATCCAACCAGTCCTTCAAGGGAATCGAACACTCCAGCTACTTCTCCCGGCGTGGCGCCACAGTTCAAGGCCCCGTGCAGATGCGAATGGAGCTGACGCTGCTGCATGCTCGCCGCGCATGCAGCGACGATACAAAGTTCGCGCAGCTTCAGGTCGAGGTATGGACGCGACAGCACCTTGCCATAACCATCGGCGATCATCCACGCATCCAGCGCAGGGTGAAGCGCTCGGATGTTTTCCCGGAGGACCACGTACGACTCCCCATAGACCCGCGCGCACGTTTTCGTCCCCTGCTCGACCAGCTGAGTGGAGTCCAAAGCAGGCGCATGGGTCTCCGACGCGGGCGCAGGCTCGCCCGAAACGGTTCGCCATATCCGCGCTGCATTGAGTGCGCGAGGAAATCCCGCAAAGAGACAGGATTGCAGAAGCACTTCATCGACATGCCCGGCATCGACACATCCAACCGCCTGTTCCATAACAGTTCGGATCTCCGCTTCGCGTGATCCTGCGATCGCCGCTGCGATTCTCACCAGATTACGCGTTTGTGAATCGAGTCCGGGAACGTTGGGCGTCAATGCCGCCAACGACTGCACCAAATAACCACCGATGTGGTCAGAACGCCGCTGCTTCCGCAGATCGCCGTCCCTCGATACCCGAACCGGCCAGCATCATCACGTCGCCGATTACCTCATTTCTGGTATTCTTCAGCGCCTTAAGCTTGAACTCCGCAAGGCGCGGGGGGAGTTCCGCCGGCAGAGCCCCCAGGTTCTGCAGCAGTTGCAGCAATGCTGGAAACTGCGCGCGCTGGTTGCCGTCTTCGACTTTGAGAGCGATACCGATAGCGCCCTCGAGGATCACCGCCGAGTGGATGCCTTCGGCTCCTATCTTGGAGAGGATGCGACCTTCTGACTCTTCAATCAGAATCGAATCGAATCGATCGGTGCCCCCGATGAGAAACGCATTCTTCGCCATTGCATTCGTGATGCGGGCTGGAATCTCCTCCCCCCGCGCGGCGGCGCAGCCGAGCCGCGCATAGGCCCGCGCCATTCGGTCGAGGGGAATACCGAATACCGCGGCTCCACAACCATCTATCGCCACATCCACCTGGGACTTCGGCACCCCCGTCCAAAGCGAAACCTGGTTCAGCATGGCCTCCTGCACCGCGTGATCGGCGCGCTCGTATTCCCTGATTGGCCAACCGGAATGCTGAGCCAGCCCCAGCATAGCCGTGTGTTTGCCGGAGCAGTTGTTGTGTGTCCGCTTGACCCGGATACCGGACTCACGAACAAAGCGGGCGCCGCGCGCCGACAGCGGCTCCTGGGGTCCGCACGCGAGATCGCCTTCCTCGAGCCCCAGTGTTTGCAACATCGACTCGACGATGGCCACATGCTCAGGTTCGCCACCATGCGAGGCGCAAGCCAGCGCAAGCTCCTCGTCGCCCCAGCCGCGGGCGTCGAATCCGCCCCCCTCTATGAGCGGCATGACCTGAAAAGGCTTCGCGCAGGATCTCCAGAAAGTCACCAGGGAGGGATCCCCCGCCCCGCCGAGCAGTACGTCATTGCCGTTCACGACCGCTGCGTGCACCCGGTGAAACGATTCCAGGGAGTTTCCGCGGGTGGTTATGACATCGAGCTCATGGGAATGGATCACATCATCAAAATACTTCGATGAATCCCTTTGTGTACCGTCTTGGATCGCGGCGAACATCGACGAGCACGGCGTTGAGCGACGTGACAGCACCAAGCAGTTGAGTGTACAGCTGATCGTCGGTGAAAATTTTCTTTATGGTTCCGTTGCCACTTGCCATGCCGCTGACGAGGGTATCGACGCCAGAAACAGCCGACACGAGCCGATTGTACAAAGCGTCGTCCCGCAGGAGCTTGCCGACGGTACCTGTATTTGAACCGACGCTGCCGCCAAGCTGCGACACGATGGTATCCGCCGAAACGAGAACACGGTTGAGATTGTTGTACAAAGCGGGGTCGTTGAGCAGCTGGCCGACTGTACCTCTCGGATTCTGAAGGCGGGTCATCAGCGAGTTCGTGCTCCCGAGCGTCGAAGTCAGCTGGTCGTGGAGCTCGTTGCTCGTGAGCAATTGGCCAACCGACCCTTCGCCGGCGGCCACGCCGGTGGCGATCTTCTGCACTGCCCGGGTCAGTACGACAACCTCGCCAAGCGCCCCCGATGCCTGAAGCAGGACTTCTTCGTAGTCCAGCGCCACGCCGAGTTCAAGCGTGTCACCCTGTCGCAGAACGGGGAAACGCGGGGTGCCGGGGCTGATGTCGAACACCTTGTCTCCGAGCAGTCCGAGCGTCCTGAGTTTGGCCTCCGAGTCTCTCCGTATCTGCTGTTGCACGTTGCGGTCGATCTCAACCGTAATACGAAGGTTACGGGTAGTGTCAGTATCCACCGGCAGGAACTCGATCGATTTTACAATGCCTGCGAGCTTCCCCGCGAGTGTCACCTGTCCCCCTTCCCTGAGGCCTGCCGTGCTTGGGACGAGGGTGACGAGAGTATAGCGCTTCGTAAAGAGGTTGGCAGCAGCTCCGAGCCTGGTGATTGCGACGCCGATGACAAGCAGGGCAACAAGTATCATGGCCCCGACTTTCAGCTGATCCCAGGTTATAAATGTCGATCTCTTCATCCGATTGCACCGTTCGGTGTGATCATATCAGAATCCGCCGAGGAAGTCGCGCAGATATTTGTCGTCGCTGCCCGACAACTCCTCGGGCGTGCCAAAAAAAGCAATTTTCCTGTTCGCGAGAATGGCAATCCTGCTGGCCATGCGAAAGGCGGACCGGATATCGTGGGTGACGACTACGCTCGTGACCCCTAGCTCACGCTGGAGCTTGATGATAAGGTGCGTGATCGTCGCCGTCGTAAGTGGATCGAGGCCTGAGGTCGGCTCGTCATACAGCATGATTTTCGGATTGTCCGCCATCCCGCGGGCGATTCCCACCCGCTTTCTCATGCCACCGGAAAGTTCAGAGGGCATCTGGTCAAGCACGCGGTCCGGATCAAGATCGACGAATGACAATTTTTCACGGACGCGATCGAGTATTTCATCATCCTTGAGCTCCGTATGCTCACGGAGTGGATAGGCAATATTTTCGAACACACTCATGGAATCGAACAAAGCCGCACTTTGAAAAACCATGCCCATTTTCTGACGGACTTTCAGCGCATCGTTGAAGTTGAGCCCGGTGATTTCCTCATTATCGATGTAGACCGAACCGCGTTCCGGAACGAGCAGGCGCAAGAGGAGTTTGAGGATTGTCGACTTGCCGGTGCCCGATTCGCCGGCAACGACTATTGTCTCGCCCTCCGTTGCGGAGAATGACACGTCCTCGAGAATCGGTTCGTCGAACGCGAGGTAGATGTTCTCAAGCGCGGCTACCCCTCGTTCGCCCGCTGCTGCCTGTGGTTGGCTACCGTTTTCCGCGCTAGGCTCAGCGGTGGCCTCATCCGTCTTCTCATCATCCGCAAGCTCGCGGCGGATTGCGGCGCGAACTCTTAGATCGTCGTCCGGGCGGCGAATGGGAGTGTCAGGCGCTGTTTCCGCGTCGGACCCGTCACTCCGACGGTTATCCGGCCGCCCGGTGCGTCGATCGTTCGGAGCGTCTGTCACGATCCCAGAATGGCGATGAGTAACTGCGTAATGAAGTAATCGGTCACGAGTATCAGGATACTCGCGGTGACGACGGTGCGCGTGGTCGCTATTCCAACTCCTTCCGTGCCGCCAGTGGTCTTGAGCCCAAAGTGACAGCCTGTCAGCGCGATTATTCCTCCGAACACGAACGGCTTTACCAATCCATGCACGAAGTCGATCGGGACATACTTGAAAATGAATCCGCCTGACGCGATCTGATCCCAGACCGTCGCCCAATACACCGAGGTGGGGATTCCGACATAGGCCGACGTGATCACGCTGCCACCCAGAATCCCAGCGAAATCGTTGATCACGGTGAGTGTCGGCAGCATGATCAGCGCTGCCAGTACCCGGGGCGTGACCAGCTTACGGATTGGATCCGTGCCAAGAGTGTTGAGCGCATCAATCTGCTCCGTCACTCTCATCGACCCGAGCTGCGCGGCGATACCGGATCCAACCCGGCCCGCGACCGTCAGCCCGGCGAGCACAGGCCCCAATTCACGAATCATGGAGCCGGCAACCAGGCGGCCAATGTAAAGCGTTGCCCCGAACGTCTTGAGAGCAATCGATGACTGGAGTGCCAGAACCATGCCGGTGAAGAATCCTGTCAGCAGCACGATGGCGAGAGACTGCACTCCTATCGCTTCCATCTGCTGAATCAGATCGCCCCTGTAGAACGGGCGCGAAAACGCGAATCCGATCCCTTTTCCACCAAGGACGAAGTATTCCTGCAACGACTGAATTTTTTGCTTAGCAGCGTTATTGAAGCGCTCGAGCAAATGGAGTCTCTTGTGATTAGCCGATGCTGCCTCGGGCGACACCCGGGCCACCCATCGCGTTTGTGCGAGAAGAATAATTTATGCCGTAGACGCGCCTGACGCCCGGTTTGCCGGCCGCAACCCGCGCCCTTAGCTTGCTGCACGATGATCGAAACCATTTCGCGAGAGCGCTTGATGGCGCTGCTTGCGGCGGCACAGGGCAAACGTGTCGTCGTGGTTGGCGACGCGATGCTTGATGTCTACCTGCGAGGCGAAGTCGCCCGAATATCGCCTGAAGCTCCGGTGCCGATCGTAAGAGTGAGCGAGCGGAAATTGGCACTTGGCGGCGCCGCAAACGTTGCAAACAATGTCGTAGCGATCGGCGCCAGATGCGAGATCGTCTGCGCCGTTGGGGACGATGCCGCCGGAGCCACACTGCTGGAGATGCTCGCGGGTGTTCCAACGGAGACGCGCTCGGTGGTGCGGGTTTCGCGGCCCACGACTACGAAGACAAGAGTCGTTGCCCGGTCTCAGCAACTATTGCGATACGATGAAGAAGATGACAGTGACATTGCCGGTGAGGAAACGGGACAATTGAACCGTGCCATCGCTACAGCACTCGATGGGGCCGATGCGCTGGTGCTGGAGGACTACAACAAGGGCGTTCTCACACGCGGGGTGATAACGATGGCGATCGGTCGAGCGAATGAATGCGGCATCCCGATCGTCGTCGATCCAAAATACCGGAATTTTTTCGCCTACCGGGGAGCGACGATCTTCAAGCCCAACCGGCGAGAACTGGAATCGGCGCTGGGCGCCGCGGTGGACCTCGAGCATCCCGAAGCCCTCCCGGCAACATTCGGGCGCCTGGGAGTACAACATCTGTTGTTGACGCTCGGCGAACAGGGCATGGCGCTTTTGTCGGCAGCTGGGGAGGTGGGCCGCATACCGACAACAGCTCGCGAGGTCTATGACGTTGTCGGCGCCGGAGACACCGTAACCGCTTATCTTGCAACTATACTCGCCGCCGGAGGAACCCCGGCCGAGGCGGCCGTGATTGCGAACTTTGCAGCCGGAGTCGAAGTGCGGAAACTTGGTGCGGCGACGGTGAGAACCGCCGAGGTCGTCGAAGCGTACGATGACTTCAGCGCGGGCGCACCGGTGCCGGGATGAAGTGTGACTTGGGCTTCGGCGCATGGCTCGACAGCAACGTAAAACTGGAGATTGATTGCATCGGTTGAGAAGCGTTGGTTTTTGCATAACGGCGATCTGGGCTGCGGCTTTCGGATCTGCGGCCGGCACCAATGTCGCGCATGCGCAGGCATTGTCCGACTCAACGTCGATTCCTTCACAGCATGCCTCGAGCGCGAGCGATTTGTCCGGCCGCGCCGGAATTTCGGTCCCCATTGCTCCCACCGACACTCTGGCGATCGCGAAGACGGAGCCGCGCGTGGAATGCGGAAACGGTTCGCTTGATGTCGCACTCAAACGGACGGCTGTGGCCGCAGCTTTCGTCGGCGGGAACGCTGCCCTCTACAGCTATTTCAAGCGCGCGTGGTGGTCGGGCGAGAAATCCGAAGGGTTTTTCTTCAATGCCGACTGGGACGAGAATTTCCGCGATCAGGACAAGTTCGGCCACCTCCACGGCGGATATCATCTGGCGCGGTTCGGCGACGCGCTGCTCCGAAGTGCCTGCATGTCGAAAGGGCGCGCCACGTTATGGAGCGCTGCTTATGCAGCCGCATTTCAGCTCCAGATCGAAATCTGGGATGGGAAGTACGAAAAGTACGGCTTCTCTTACCCCGACCTGATTGCCAACACCACTGGAACGGCGATAGCTGTGCTGCATGCGGCCTACCCGAAGACGCGTGCGGTGAAGCCCACGATATCCTACTCGCCCACCGCGGCCCTGCGGAATGCCGACAATATTCCAGGCGAGCTGCGGCCGACACTCGACTACGCTGGGCAGACTTACTGGATCTCGGCAGATGTCGATGCGTTGCTGCCGGCGGAGGCAAAGCGCTACTGGCCGGGATTTCTGAGGGTGTCTGCGGGGCATACGATCACCGACTGGATCGACCCTGCAACGGGGGCGAACCTGCGAGCAAAGCGCAGAATCCTGCTGACGCTCGATATTGACGCCGAAAAGCTGCCAGGTGAGGGTCGGGTCTGGAAAACCATCAAGCGCCAGCTTGGATACATCCACCTTCCCTCTCCCGCGTTGCAGCTCACACCGCAGTTCGAGGGCATCAGGTGGTTTCGATAAGGTCTTTTATCGCGGTGGCGATGTTGGTTCCGGCATGCCTGTTCGGCCAGGCTTCTGCCTACGTGCCGAACGACGACATTGCCTACAGCTACATCGATGCGCTGCTGGCGAGAGGCTTCCTGCCAGGGCTGTCAGTGCTCGCTAGACCCTACACAGTGAACAGCGTCCGGGACGCTCTGGACAGTAGCTCCCGGCGCGATGCAACCGGCGTCCTCGCCAGCTATGTCGGTGCATTGCGCGCCTCAATCGGTCGTTATGATCTGCGAAACAGCAGTGAAGCAACCAACAGCCGGTCCCAGTTTCGGGCGAAAGCGACATTTGACGTTTACGCGACCGCCCAGACCTCTGCGCGGCGGGAGCTGATGATTGGGGATTCCGGCGATGATCTGTCGCCGGCAGTCGCGGGATACTTCGTGATGGGAGGCGGCCATCTTACCGGGTCAGTGCGCGCGATTCTCGACAATCGTTTGAACTCGGATCCCGAATTCACCGGCGGTCAGGACCGCCCGATCGCGGGTCGCACCGAAGACGCCTACATCGGGAGCCAGTGGAAATACGGAGAGGCAACGTTCGGACGCGTCGCCCGATCGTGGGGCCCAGCCCGCTTCTCAGGCCTCATCCTCGGCGATGACGCCTACACGTACGACCACCTTTACGGCCGCGCGGGGACGTCGCGTTTCAACGTGTCCACGGTGATCGCCAAACTGGAGAATTTCGTCCTCACCCCGGGTGTAGAATCATCGCGCTATCTCTCTGCACACCGCCTTGCGGTAAATCGAGGCCGGTTTGAAGCGGCGCTCAGTGAGTCGTTCGTGTATTCCGGAGTTGGCCGGGGGCTCGAGTTCTCGCTTCTCAATCCATTGAACGTCTACGGGCTGAGCTGGAAGAACGAACGGACCGATGGGAATCTCGCGTTCGGTTTCGAGGCTGCCTTCCGCTCACGCTCCAGGGGCAACATCAGTGGGCAGATTCTGCTCGACGATATTCAGATCGATCGATGCGATACCGTGTGCAGGGAACCTTCCGCATATGGCCTTACAATTTCGGCGGAGGGACTGCCGGCGTTCGACGAGCACCGAATTTTCGCGTCGTACACGAGAGTCTCGAACCTGGCTTATCGCACTCCCAACATCGCCGAGAGATACGCAATCCGCGGCGTGGGGCTCGGTCGCGGATACAGCGATTACGACGAGGTGCGGCTGGGGTCGGACCTGGCAATCGTCCGGGGAGCGCCGCTTCGGCTTTACGTCGCCCGGAGGCGGCAGGGACAGGGCGACTACCGCGACGCTTACCCGGTACCGTCATCGTTCGAAGGAACACCGGGTATTCTGTCGGGAGTCGTATGGACCACCAACCGGATCGGCTTGTCGGGAGCAGCGATCCTGTTCCGCGACTGGCAGATAACCGCGGACGCCGGTGTGAATCAAAGCACGAACCGGGCTAACATGGCCGGCTACGACATCAATGTCTTTGAAGGGCGTGCCAGAGTGACATGGGTGCCCAGGTGGCTCGTGAGATTTGACTGATTCAGCTCTGACCTGTCACTGCCGTATTTCAAAGACCCGCGGCGCATGAACTGGAAGCGCTGGCGAGCGGTGCCGTGGATTGACACTCGTTCAAGATTCGTCAGCCTGGTTCCGCCAAACGGATCGCTGCTCGATCTCGGGAGTTCGGACGGAAGCACGCTCCGGCATTTTGCCGAGCTTCGTCCAGACATTTCGCTGGCGGCCGCGGACATCTCGGGCTCGCCTGATTCTTATCCCACGGGGACAGAGTTCCACCGTGCGAACTTCGAGAGCGATGTGCTGCCATGGTCCAGGTCGAAGTTCGACGCTATTACCTGCATGCACGTGGTTGAGCATCTCTCGAGCGCACGTCACCTGCTGCTCGAGTCAGCGAGACTGCTCAAGCCCAGTGGTCGCCTTTACATTGAGACTCCACACCCGAAGACGGAGACGATGGCGACCGTAACTGGCGAGGCCGCTGGATGTGTGACCATGAACTTCTATGACGACCCTACCCACATACGTCCGGTACCCGTGGATGAGCTGGCGGTGCTTGCTGAGCAGTGCGGGTTGAAGCCGGTGGAAAGTGGCACGTCGAGAAACTGGATATTTACCGCTGCGTATCCGGTATTCCGCGCGCTGCGGATGAATACACGAAAGCGCTATGTCGCGCAGCAGCACTGGACGGGTTGGTCGGCGTTCCTGATTGCCGTCCGGTGACACCTTTCGTCACCCGTGCCACGCGGCTTAAATTCTGATATCCGTTCGGGCCCTTAGCTCAGTTGGTTAGAGCAGCGGACTCATAATCCGACGGTCGCAGGTTCGAGTCCTGCAGGGCCCATCCAGCCGTAGCGGCACCCGTGCCTGGTCCTGGTGTACCGTGAGCGGGGCTACTTACTCGGTTTCAGGTCGGCCGTTACTTTTCCGGTTGGTTTCGTTCCGGTCGGCGCTGAAATATTGCTGTGGCCGCTGAGCGGCCAAATGTCGGTCGCGTAGCTCAGCTGGTTAGAGCGCTGCTTTCACACAGCAGAGGTCCGGGGTTCGAGTCCCTGCGCGACCATGCTTTTCCTTTCGCCGGCGCCGAACGAGACTCTACTTCACCTCCTACTTTGCGATGAATCCATCAAGACTGCGGTCGCTTGCCGCTGCCGCAATTCTCTGCCTTGTACCTGTGGTTGCCGGTGCTCAGAATCCATCACCGGCACAGGCGCAGGCAATGCTTGAGTCGAATCCTGCGTTGCTCCGCGAACTGCGCTCCCGAATTCTCTCGAGCGGTTTGACACCCGATCAGGTTCGGGCCCGGCTCCGCGCCGAGGGGTACCCGGAATCAATTCTCGATGCGTACCTTCTTGGCGGCGATCAGGCTGGAGGAGAGCTTTCCGCGCCCGGCGCAGCGCCCGGCGCAGCGCCTCGTCAGCAGGTCTTTGACGCGCTCCGCTCCCTCGCAATCACCGACACCGCCGATCTCGCGTCACTTCGGTGCAGCGTCGACGCGCTTACGGATGACGCGACACTCAATCCTGCTGATACCATTGGAATCGGCGCTGCCAAGGCGCTCGCCAACAAGCGGTTGCTTCGCCAGCAATGCGAGGCACGACTCGCCGGCTTCAAGGACAACACGACCCGCGCCGACCGTGACAGCGGCTTTGTGATTTTTGGTCTCGACGCGTTTCGCCGATCCAGCTCACTGGCTGATCCGAATCTCAGCGGGCCGGTTGACGCAAATTATCGCCTTGGACCTGGCGACCGGCTGGCACTGATCCTCACTGGCGACGTTTCAGCTTCCTACGAGCTGGACGTTACGCGTGAAGGGTTCGTGGTGATACCCGAAGTGGGACAGGTGTTTGTCAACAACATCACGCTTGGCAATTTTGAGAGTATCCTCTATGACCGGCTCGGCCGCGTGTATTCCGGAGTAAGGCGGGGCCGGGGTGCCACGACCCGCTTTTCCGTGAGCCCGGTGCGACTTCGCAGCAATCAGATCTATGTGGTGGGCGATGTGATAAGGCCGGGGAGCTTTCGCGTGTCGAGTGCGGGGACCGCGCTCACAGCGCTGTTCGCGGCGGCGGGACCTTCCGACAACGGCACACTGCGCAACATCCAGATCAAGCGGGCAGGCAGAACCGTAGACGTTCTCGATGTGTACGACTATCTGATCAACGGCGACGCATCGCACGACGTCCGGCTGCTAACTGGAGACGTCATTCTCGTCCCGGTGCACGCCCCGCGGGTTCGAATCGTGGGAGAGGTCACACGGCCGGCTACATACGAAATTCAGCAGGGAGAGACGCTCTCCGACGCGATTCGATTCGCGGGCGGCTTCACGCCGAATGCTTCTCGGCGTCGGGTGCAGATCGAGCGTATCCAGGCCCCGGCTACTCGCGGAGAAGGCGGGCGGGACCGGGTAACCATCGACATCTCCCCGGTAAGTCTGGCCGAGGGAAGCCCTTCTGACGTGCCGTTGCTGGCGGGGGACATTATCCGCGTGTTCCCGGTTACCGAACGCATCCGCAACCGCATCTCTGTCGAAGGCAACGTATGGCAGCCAGGCAATCTCGGACTGACTGCCGGCATGAACGTGTCGCAGGCACTCCGCGCCGCCGGGGGACTCAAACCCGATTCCTATCTTGGCAAGGTCCTGGTTTCCCGGCTCAATTCCGACTCGACCAGGGTTCAGCTGCACGCGACGCTTGCCGATACGACAGGGCGAGTAATCGGAGATTTCGTGCTGAGGGAAGACGATCAGATTCGCGTATTCTCCGTTACCGAATTCCGGCCTACGCGATTCGTCGGAATCACTGGCGCAGTGCGCACCAGCGGGCAGGTGCCGTTTCGGGACGGGATGACAGTCCGCGATCTGGTGTTGCTGGCTGGAGGACTCGAGCAGAGCGCGGATCTTCGTGAAGCCGAGATCGCCCGGTTGCCGCTGGATCGCCGTGCGGGGGCCACGGCAACGACCTTCCGAGTGCCACTCGACTCGAGTTACATCTTCGAGATCGGGCCGAATGGCCAGTATTTCGGGCCTCCCGGACTTCCCGCAGCGGCCGGCGGGTCACCTGAAGTGGCACTTCGTCCCTACGACAACGTGCTTATTCTCAGGCAGCCGAACTGGGAATTGCAACGACGCGTTACGATCGCCGGAGAGGTGCGTTTCCCAGGTGAATACACACTTCGCACGAAAACCGAGAAGGTGATGGATATCATCCGGCGCGCTGGCGGGCTCACGCCCGAGGCATATGCGGACGGGGTCACGTTTTTTCGCAGGCGCGACAGCGTGGGGCGCATCGGGATTGCACTTCCGGAAATTCTCCGCGCTGACAGGTCGCGCGACAATCTGCAGCTCGTAGACGGCGACTCCATTTTCATTCCGCGTTTCAACGCCGTAGTGAGCGTCAAGGGAGCAGTGAACTCGCCGGTGGCGGTCACGTACCGGCCGGGCGCAGACCTGGATTACTATGTTCGAGCAGCAGGTGGTATCACGCGGGGAGGGGATCTGCGGTACGCATACGTCACGCAGCCAAATGGAAAGGTCGAGGCAACGTCGGGCAAGTTCATCTTCAGGAACAATCCCGAGCCGCGCCCGGGGAGCAGCGTGTATGTGCCGGAGCGCGACAAAAACGAACGGCGCGTCGATTTCATTGCCACGCTGAGCGGCTTGACGGCGCTGGCCGCAAGCCTGCTAACGGCCATCGCGATCGCGCAGAGGTAACAAGGAGAGCGTGCGACAAGCAGACGAGACGACTGCCGGCGGCCATCTCACGTTCACGGGATGGATCGCTGGTGTTTCTGCGCGCTGGAGGCTCATCGCGCTCACGACGGTTGGTGCTGTCGCCCTCGCACTTGCGGCAACCTTCATAATCCCTCCGGTGTATCGGAGCAATGCCTCCTTTGTCGCAAACAGTGCTGGCGGGTCCAAGCTACCTGGTGGCCTCGGCGGAAGTTCGGCGCTTGGCGGGATTATCTCCCAGTTTGGCGGCAGTATGGGCGGAGATCCGTCCGAGTCACCAGTGTTTTACGTTCAGCTTCTGGCCAGCCGCAAACTTCTGACTCGTCTGCTCGATACGCGCTTCCCTGATCCGCGCACTGTTGCGGCGAGCGATAGTGCACCACTCATCTCCATCCTGCGCATCAGGAACGCAGACCCGCAACGTCGCGTCGAGCTGGCAGTCAAGCAGTTGTCTGACGCCGTTAGCCCGGGCTGGGACGCAAAGACTAATCTGGTCTGGTTTTCTGTCGACGCTCAGTGGCCGGAGCTGAGTGCGCAGATCGCCAACGAGATGGTCGGCCAGGTAGGGTCATTCAACCGTGAGATTCGAGTGTCACGCTCCAAATCGAAGCGTGCGTTTTTGCAGATGCGTCGCGACAGTGCTCAGGATGCATTGCGCAGTGCAGAGGAGCGGCAGCGGTTTTTTTATGAGCAGAATCGCGGTTTTGTCAGTGCCCCGAGTCTGAAATTTGAGGAGCAGCGCATCAGGCGTGACGTCGAACTCGCGTCTGATCTTTACGTAAACCTCGATCGGCAACTGGAAGGCGCGCGAATCGACGAGATTAATGATGCCGCGCTGATAACCGTCGTGGACACAGCCGTTGCGCCACGGAAGGCGCAGTGGCCGCGTTATGGAGTACTCGTCTTTTCCGCCGCCGCACTTGGCCTCCTGGCGGGATTGGTGGTGGCGGGGAGCGCCGCGATATTGGCCGACTGGCGGCGGCGGAATCCCAACACGTGGGCTGATCTTCGTGGTGCCCTCAGGCCAGCACGGCCCGGAGCTGTACCCGAGACGCGAGAGGAACAACCGGGAGCACCTGCCCAGCAGCCGGCTTTTTATATGGGATCCCATGCAAATTCGTCAGCGCTATCCGCTGTCGGGCGGTCCGAGGAACCCTTGAGTCCCGCGCAGCGACCAGCCGTCTGAGCGGATTATGGCTCCAATGCCGGAACTGCCCCACCCGTCGCCACTGACCTTCAGTATGTGGGTGGTCGGCATCGCTTCGCGGCGGCGGCTGATGCTGAAAGTGATGGGCGCGACGCTGCTCGTCGCCGCGACCGTCGTACTATTACGGCCGCCGGTCTACCGGGCTCACGCGTCATTCATAACTGCGGCACGGAGCGAAACGGATATCGCGTCAGCGATTTCCGCTACCCTGGGAGGCGCCGCTTCTACGACACAGTCGCTCACAATGGCCGCAGCCGAACCAATGCCGCCGCCCGAATTTTATGTGCAGCTCATCGAGAGCGTGGAAGTGCGGCGGCGCCTGCTGCAGGCCAGATTTTCTGACCCCCGCAGTGCGCAAGAGGGCGACAGCGCCTCACTTCTCGAGATTTATCAGGTAAAGGCGGACGATCCGAGGCGCGCGGAGGAAATTGCGCTCAGGAAGCTTGGTAAAGCGATGTCGCCAAATGTGAATGGTGAATCCAACCTTGTCGAGCTGAGGGTTGAGTCCCGCTGGCCGGAGGTTTCAGCGGCGATCGCAAATCGCACAGTCAGTCTGGTGCAGGTGTTCGGCGAGGAGCAGCGTGGGTCGCGTGAGCGATCCAGGCGCCTGTTCCTCGAGCAGCGCGTCCGCGAGGCTGACGCTGCGCTGGCTCGGTCCGGTGAGGCGATGCGTGAGTTTCGCGAGCGCAACCGGCAATGGGAAAACTCGCCGCGGCTGGTGTTCGAGGAATCTCAGCTCCAGAGGGCCGGCAGCGCTGCGACGTTGCTGGGCATTTCGCTTCAACGCCAACTTGACGCGGCTCGCATCGACGAAGCGGACAATGCGGGCGCAATCACAGTGATAGACGGGGCGGTGCCGCCCCGCCGCGCGGTATGGCCGCATTACTGGTTGCTGATGTTGAATGCGCTCGTTGTCGGTGGGGTTCTCGCGGTGGCGGCTGCGGGCGTCGCAGTTTTTGCGACTGGACAACGACGTGAGAATCCTGGCTCTTCCTGGTTGCAGGCGTCGGGCTCTCCTGGCGTCGCCGACGCGCGGTCGTTCCCTGCCCGCGTCGCCTTCCCTCTGTTCGCCTGGGGACTCGCGTTTCACAGCCTTATCATCACGGTGCTGTTCGGCTGGTTCGGACTTCCGGAGAACACTGTCAGAACGATTGCTGCGTGGAAGGAGGCCGGCCTCGCGGTACTATTGGTGATTATAATGGTGCGCGCCATGACTGGTCGCGGAGGTCGGGCAGCGATTGCCTGGCCCGATCTGTGGATTGGCGGACTCATGACGACTGCCGCCCTGTTTCTTCTAGTGGAAAATCTGTGGCTGGGCTTCAATCTGCCGGCCGGCGCCGAGTTTCTGGGTATCCGCGATTCTGTCTATTTCATGATCGCCTACTTTGTGGGTCGCGCGATGCCGGAACTCGTGTCCGATGACAGAGCGATGCGAAGTCTGTTTATCCTCATCGTTCTGACATGCGGCATCGGTGTCCTGGAAAGAATTGTTGTGACACCTGAAATGCTCGTTGCGCTCGGTGTCGCTTCGTATTTCCAGAACTTTCTCGGGGTTTCCGCGTTCACGGTCGGCAACGATTATGGCCTGCCGCTCAACTACTGGACGATGATAGGCGGCAATCTCTTTCGCAGAGCCGGCTCTGTATATCTAAGCGGGCAGGGTTTCGCGGTTCCTTTCATCCTCTTCTTCCCACTGGCAACCGCATGGGTGTTTTTGCGCGAGAGCCGAACGCGGCTGCTGACTGCTGCCTATGCAGTAGTAGTGACAGGCCTGGTGCTGACGCTCACCCGCATGACGATTCTGGTTGCCTTGATCCAGCTCGTTCTGTTCGTATGCCTCATCAGGCGACCCGAGTGGGCCGTTGCCGGGGTGGCACTCGCATCGGTGGTATTCGCAGCCGCTTTCGTCAGCATCCCCGGGTTCCCCACCTTCGTCTGGCACACGCTTTCGTGGCAGGAAGGAAGCAGCATATCGCATGTTACCGACTGGACGAAAGGGCTGGCGGTGCTCGCCGAAAACCCATGGGGCTCGGGCCTTGGCACCGCGGATCAGACGGCTGTACGCGCGGGCCTCAAGCATCTGACGGGCGACAACCTCTACCTCAAATACGGCGTCGAAATGGGCGTGCTGGGCCTGAGCCTGCTCCTGCTCGTGCTCGGTGCAATCGGTGGGTCGGCGATGCGTCTCTATCGGCAGGGCGAGAGCCTGGCCCAGCAAAGAATGGGACTTGCAATGTGGCTGTCGGTTGTCGGCATCGCGATCAACGGCGTCACGGCGGTCGTCTTCAACTCCATAACCCTGGGGTGGATTTTCTTCTGGCTTGCTGGTGCGGCCGTGACGGTCGCTCAGCGGTTGCCAATGGCCCGAATGGCCACAAAGCGAGTGCATGGTGCGCGTGACGGCTTGCAGCTGGCGTAACTACAACGGGCTGAGCGGAGTGTTAAGATTCCGAACTCTGCGAAGAAAACATCAAACCCAATGTTCAACGATGACAGTACGACCGATGTACCCGCCGCGTCGGCTGGCTTTGATTCCTGCGTTGGCGCTTTCGGCAATCCTTTGCGCGAATCCGTTTGAAGCGAACGCCCAACCGCGCAGCGCTTCAATAGGCGATTTGGCAACCGGAAGTGAGTTTGAGGATTATCTCAGGGTTCTTCAGGTTGCCGGAGTGGCTCCGCACTACCCGTGGTCTATTCGGGGCTTTTCGCCACGGGAATTGAACACTTTGGTCGCATCCGATACTGCTGGCCCCTGGGCTTTGAAGAATCGCTTCACTGCTTCGCGGTTCGATGCAGGTCCTGCCACCCTGACGTCCAATTTCAACTCTGCATATCCTTACGGCGCCAACGATGGCGCAGTCTGGATCGGCCGCGGGTTGACGGTCGCCGCTTCCGCGGCAGTTTCAGGACGATACGGGCCTCTCTCATTCACGCTGGCTCCGGTTGTGTTTCGCGCCGGCAACTCGCCCTTCCCGGTCCTGCCAAACGGAAAGACGGGGCCACAGTCATTCAACCGCAGCACTTTTACCGACCTCGTGGACATGCCACTCCGGTTCGGAGCCGGCGCATACTCGCGGGTCGACCTCGGCAACTCGGGGATTCGGCTCGACTCGAAGTATGCGACGGTCGGATTCGGGACGGGGAATCAGTGGATTGGTCCGGCCACCGAGCATCCGTTCCTTCTTGGCACCAATGCGCCGGGATTTCCGCATCTCTTCGTCGGCAGTGGTTCTCCAATCGATCTGTGGATCGCGAAGATTCATGCGCGGGTGATGTGGGGAAAGCTCTACCAGTCAGAGTTCGGCCCTGTTACTGGAGGCACCCGTTTTACCACAGGCGAGACCGGCACGGAGCGACTGACGACTGCGGCGACTTTTCTGGTTCTTCCTCGCGGCTTTCCCGGCCTCGAAGTCGGTGTTTCCCGGTATTTTCATGTGCCGTTCGAAAACGGGGAGCCGAGCGGCAAGTTTTGGTCGAAGCCGTTCAAGGTGCTGTTTTTGAAGAATGAGTTCGCCGAGGGCGACAGCGCGGGTTTCGATAATCAGCTGGCGTCGCTCTTCTTTCGGTGGACGTTTCCCCAGAGTGGATTTGAGGTGTACGGAGAGCGCGGATATGAAGATCAGTTTTACGATCTCCGCGAATTCATTCAGGACATCGATCACGAGCGCGAATACATGCTCGGTTTTCAGAAAACATTTCTAGGCAGGTCGAACCGGATCGACGTCATCAAGGGTGAGCTGGTCAACTATCAGATTCCAACGCTCGCGCGGCTTCGTATCGAGAACGCCGTTTACCTTCACTCGCCGCTGCGGCAAGGCCATACGAATCGCGGCCAGCTCCTGGGGGCCAGTCCCGGGGTGGGCGCGGCGGCGGCATCCACTCTGTCATGGATGCGCTATTCGCCGATAGGTCGCACTGGACTGACTCTCCGGCGCATCGTCAGGGATCAGGCGGGAGACTACCTGGACGCTATCAAGACCAACGGCGGCTACAATCCATTGCCGCCCGGATTTACGGCCTCTGCGAACAAGGAAACAGACGTTATCGTCGCGCTTGGCCTGGAACGGATGCAGTTCACGCGGTATGCGGACTTTGGCGTGAAGGTCGAGGCGATGCAGAATTACAACCGAAACTTCACTGACGATGTCGCAAACCTGAGCGTCCAGCTCATGGCGCGCGTTCGCCGCTGGTAGTACGACCGTCTTCGCCCTTCGAGCGCCTGGTTTCTAACGGTAACGGAACGCCGTCATTCCGATCTTCAGTGAGATAGTCCTGAGGTCGAGGCGCTCACCGTTGTTCGGACACCCGCCTTTGTTCTGAAACAGTACGTTCAGCCGGTTCTGGAGGGTAAGCTCCGCTGTCATCGAGCCGAATCCGCCGAACAGTGCGGCCCGCACTCCCGGATAAACGCTTATGTCATGGTTGCAGTACGAAACATAGTCCGGAAATCCGAATGTGCTGTGCACATCTTCGTTCCACCGGATTCGTCCAGCGAAGGCGCCGAGTTGCCAAAATGATTTCATGTAGTCAAGCGCGACAAACTGACTCGAGGCGCCTGGACCGATTGATGCTCCAATGATGTGTCCGCGATTGGTGTATCCCTGAAGCACGCGGTTGCTCGTGTACCACGAACCGACGGGACGGTCGCGGAACGTGGCGCTCTGCTCGAGCTGCGTGATTTCTGCCTGCCCGCGAACGTTTCCGCCGCCCCACGCATCTCCCCGCCACTGCATTCCGATCGTGTACCCCTGCGTGTGATTTGGAGTCTTCAGGAAATCCGCTAACCCTGTCGCTGGCCGCGTCCGCCCCCACTCGCCATAGACCTCGGCGCCGTTACGTGGAAACACCCACCGGGCAAAAAGGGAGAACAGCTGGTCCCTCCCACCTTCTTCCACCGGCTCATCAGTCAGTATATCAGCAAGAACGTCCGGATTGGGCCTGCTCGCGGTTTTGAAGACATCGCCAAGGCGACCAGGGATCAGTTCCCAATTTCTCGCCGCCGCGTAGACAGACCGGGCAAAGCCGATCGTCAGATTGGGATCCCAGCGCGACTGCAGAGTCGCACCAATCGAGGCTAGGGAGCGAATGTCATTTGTAGACACCGTGTCGAAGTATCGCGACTCGGTGAGCGCGCCCGCGAGCCAGCGAAACTCCAGGCCACCTGCCGGCGTGCTGATGGGACGCCCGGTGCGCAGAAAGATGTGAGGAAATCCCGGCGCATTGTTGCTCAGGAGCATGGCATTTCGGATTCCCGGCCCCCACCACTGGTTCTCATTCGAAACTCCCAGCTGAACGCCACCCGCGTGCAACAGTAGCGTCGACTCACCCATGTCGAAACTCCGTATGGGGCGACTTCCGAAGCTCAGCGGCTGGTCGATTGGGAAAGTGTAGAAGTAGTACGGAAACGTGTAACCGCGTCCGAGGTATCTGAGGGGGACGGTGGGCTGGAAGTAGTCATGCCTGAGCAGCCAGTAGGAATTGTCGGATGCGATAATTTGTGGAGCAAAGACAAGGCTGACGTGTGGTGCCTCCAGCCTGAAACCGAGCAACGCTCGCCTGCTGATTCCGCGCCCGGCCCAGAGCGAGCTGTTGTTCTGCGAGAATGGCAGGCCTGAATTTCGTACCAACAGGAGTTGGGGATAGATGAGCTCGCCCGCAAACCATCGATTGCCCAGCGCTGGCGGGGTCGCCAGCGAAGACGCCGACCGCAATAGCAGCGACTGACCCGGCGCCACGCCCTTTACAAGCTGATCGGCTCGCATCCGATCGACTTCGTGAGCTGTCACAAGGGTGAGCGAGGGCAGTTGTATCTTGGTGGCGGAGTCGGTCGGGCGGGCGGCGGCGGCGACACTCACGGAATCCCGGGCGGTGTCTGCCACGCTCTGGGCTCCAGCGTGCGAAGCTGCGCTGAAACACGCAACGAAAATCCCCGCGCATGCCGCGACTCTGGAAACAAGCTTCATGACGGAGAAATCCCTATCTGACGAACGTCTTTACCTGTTCGTAGACCGCGGCATCGGTAATCAACGCAGCATTTTTCATGCAGGCTGTCACAGAGTTTGCAGCATCGTGGATGGCAACGCTCGACTGCGGAACAACGAGCTCATCGCACGGGCTCTGCCATGTTGCGTATCGTACTGGCGGCTGTGCCTCGACCACCGCATTCAGCGCGGTCATGAATGCCGACTTGGGCGCGATCTCCTGACATGCAATCGAAGAGCATTGACCCACTGCCGTTGATCCATGATTCGGGCCGCCGAGCGACACCCACGCATCCACTTTCTCCACACCACCGAAGTTCCTCAAATAAAAACGGGACGACAGACTTCCTGCGTGATGAGAGATGATGTCGACTTTTTTCGCGCCGGTGACTGTCATGATGTGATTTACCTGGTTGTAAATCTCCTGACCCGCCGCAGCGTTTGTTACCAGGTAGCTATATGTGAACCCGAATAGCTCCACGCCATCCCTCCAGCCATCGGCCACAAACCGGGCGCGCATCTGCGCGAAACTCGCCGACGATCCGCCCAATCCATGGACAAACAGGATCGGATCGTGATTCAGCTGCGGAAGTGCCTTCGGCCTGACAACGCCGGTGGCATCGCTGCACGCGGCGGAAATCAAACCGACAAGAACGACGTACCTGAAGAAGCTGATTGACCCTGTCCCGAGCATTTCTGAATATGATGTGGCGTTCTGACGAACGGTAGGCCGCTGCTATTGAAGTCTCTCGAACACGTACAGATCCTGCCTGGGTACACCCAGCGCGCCTTGAGGATAAATCCTGCGGATGCCGAACAGATCACCCCAGTGCGTTCTCACATATGAGGCCGGATGGTACACGCCGCACATGTTGGTGCCGGCATACTGCGGGTCGACGACGATGAGCTCACCCTGATTGAACCGCTCCCTTTCGGCGTCTGTTACCCTCTCGGCATCTCCCTCGCCGCTGAGCGTGAGCAGCAACACTCCGCCAGGCTCTATAACCCTGTGCAGCTCGGCAATCCATGGGCGTTGTAAGGCTTCAGGCAGGTGCGTGAACACCGAAATGGCGTAGACCAGATCGAACATTGCATCGGCGAATGGCAACGACGCCTCGATTCCGTTGGTGCTGAGGTTAATGCCCTCGAGATTTTCAGCCGCCCATTTTACTCCATCGGGATTGTAGTCCGTTCCGAAAAAATGCGGGCCGGACACCGCCGACCATTGTCGCAGTACGCGGCCACAGCCGCACCCCAGGTCGAGCACCGCACGAAACGATTCAATGGGACGCTTCAAATCATCGAGGGCCTCACGCAAGCTCTGTACTGTCAGCTCGCCCGTGCGCAAAAACCAGGAAACATCTCGGGTGCCCGTGGCGCTGAAAATCAGGCGCCCGGGAGGTATCGGTAACTTGGAGGCCAGCCGTGCTCGCCTGTTTCGCACGGCAAGCTGAGGACTCCAGCCCTTCATATTTCGCCAGACCACAAAAGCGAGCGGAAGGAGGGCGGAGCCGCCCAGACCGCGGCGTATTCGACTGGCCAGTTGCGTCATTTACCGGAGGTGTCAGGTGGAAGTCTGCGATCGATCTGCAGGGGCCAAATGCACTGATGTCGGGGCGTGCCCATACGGGCCGAATCTAAGGCTCATTGGAACTCAGCGTCCAACCGTCGCTTACTCAGCATTCGCTCGACGGCCCGAACAACCGATGCTGCGGGGATCGCTTCGAGCGCTGACCGTGTTAGGGAATGGTTGCCATCGCTGGACTCCCGCGCGGCTTCGTCAGCGCTTACAACTTCATGCCCCTCGCCCAGGGGAGAAAACCATCGCGCTATTCCATGTCCGAAAACTGCGACCGTTGGTACCCCCAGCGCTCCCGCGATGTGCATCGGTCCGCTGTCGTTGCAAACGACAACAGTGCATCGCTCCACCAGCGCAATAAGCTCGCGCAGTGTTACGCTGGCCGTAACCGCGCCGTAGTCGCTTGCTAACCCGGCTCCGTAACCACCAGGTTCGACGAATGTGACCAGGCGCACCCCGCTGTGGGCAGACAATGCCTCGGCCACTTGAGCGAAACGCTCCAGTGGCCACCGCTTCGCAACAATACTTGCGCCGGGATGAATGCCGATGAGAGTGTCAGTTGGCGCAACTCCGCGATCGGTGAGATACTCGGCTGCCCACCGCCGCTCGGCCGCTGACACATGCAGCATCGGGGTGACGATTTCCATCGCACCCCCGAACGGCTTCAGCAGTTCGAGCCAGTCGGAGACTTTGTGACGGGCTGGATCATCCGCCGGCAATGCGTCGGTCAACATGTCATCGCCGTACCCGAAAGCGTAACCAACCCGTCGGCGGGCGGCAGACATGGCGAGGATTACATGCTCGCGAACGTGCATCCTGCTCTGAAATGCAATGTCGAAATCACGCTCTTTGAGACGCCTGCGAAACCGCCGCAA
This sequence comes from Gemmatimonadaceae bacterium, assembly GCA_037721215.1. Classification (NCBI taxonomy): domain Bacteria; kingdom Pseudomonadati; phylum Gemmatimonadota; class Gemmatimonadia; order Gemmatimonadales; family Gemmatimonadaceae; species Gemmatimonadaceae bacterium. The sequence continues at coordinate 82,953 of JBBJNV010000009.1, read as the reverse complement.
GTCGGCTGGATTCAGCGCGGATGAGCTGTAGGTGAGCCAGCTCGCCGCCGGCTCTGTCTCGGTAACGAGAAACTCATCCACCAGCGCCATCCCGCGCAGAATCTGCGTAGCGTGCGAACGCGCAAGAAGAGTGATACTGGAATCCGGAAAACGAGCTCGAAGCTGCGCGAGAAACGGTATTGTGAGGACAACGTCGCCGATATTCCAGAGCTCCACCACGAGTATGCGGCGAACATCCCGGGGCTCCGCAGATGTTGCAAGTGCGCCACGTACGAGCGGACGCGTCGCTCGTGAAATTGCATTGAGGCTCGCGAGCTTGAGGCGCTTCCAGGGTGTAGCAACCCAACTTTGTGCCATCCCCTAGACCCCGCCCGCGCGAGTCCGCGACAACGTGCCCAGCCACGCTCTCCGCTCTTCACCGCTCAAAACTGTCATCCACGAAAGTGCAGTGTATGACATTAGACCAATCACCATCAGCGTGAGTGCCGCCGGCAGCGATGCACCCGCGAGTCGGACGGCGCAGGCAAGTGCGGCTGAGAGCCCTGCAACCGTCCACAGTAACCGCACGGTGCGCGCACGTTCCGCGGTATCCGCTTCGCAGCGTCCGAGCGTCCGCCGGCTGACCAATTCGTATAACACAAGGTCGGTTACGCATCTGATTGTCCACGCCAGAGCTGCTCCGGTTATCCCGAATGCACGCACGAGACCTATTGTCAGCGGCAGATGAATGACAATCTCGGCCAGATGAATCTTTGCGGGAAGATCGGGCCGGTTCGATCCATACAGCAGAGCAAGCGGCAGATGCGCCAGCCCGTTCAGGAACACTCCTGCCGCGAGGATGCGGAGAGCGTCACCCGCCGCAACCGCGAACTCCGAGCCGAGCCAGGTTTCGAGCACGGCGGGAGCAAAGGCAAACAACAGCAGACACGGCGGAAACAGCAGCGCGGCCATTTGTCGTCGGGAGGCACGGGTCACAGCCAGTGCGCGCGCCCGCGACCCGCTCGCATCGGTCGCCGCAAGTGCAGGCAGTAACGCGCTGAAAACCGTTACGGGGATGAGCAGAAAGCGATTCGCCGCCTCAGCAGCGCCCGTGTAGTACCCGAGAGCGGTCACGCCCACCGCCGACCCCACGACGAATCTGTCGAAGCTCCCAAGCAGAGGCCCGAGCGCGGTAGAAATGGCGACCCATCCGGAATATCCGAGCATCTCACGCAGCGTTTCAAATCCTGCGGGAAGGCCCCACCGCCCTCGCAGCAGCGACCTGCTTACGGCGGTCGCGCTGATCAGCAGCAGCGTAACACGAACGGCGAGCAGCCACCACAGAATGACGGACAGGGAATATCCTGCAGAGGCAACAAAGGCCGGAACACCCACTGAAGCAAGTCCGCTCGGAATGCGCAACACGGCACTGAGGTCGAAGCGCTGAGCACCCTCCAGAGCCGCTCGCAAGGCAGCCGCCGCGAGGAGAACGGGAAGATGAAAGGCGAGCACCCGGAACATGGCGGTCGCTTCGGGTATGGCCGCCGGAAGAATCGTGAATACGCGGGTTACGAGAATTGGAGCAAGGAAAAAAAGCAGTAATCCCGCGACCAGCCCGGCCGCAGCCTGAAACAAGAGGGACCCAAACACTACTTCCCTTAGCCGGTCTCGGCTTCTTTCCGTCGCGTCAGCCACGAACCGGACAGTTGCGCGTCCCAGTCCGAAGTCGAACATTCCGCTCCCCTCCGCTACCGCCCATGCCAGCGCCAGGAGTCCGAACCTGGAGGCACCAAGTGCCCGGATTGTCACCGGTACCAGAAAAACTGCCGCTGCGGCGGGAAGTGCGAGCGATGAGAAATAGAGCGCGCTGTTTCGCGCAACTCTCTGCGAAGTTGCGCCCGCCACGCTAGGCGTCAACGCGCGTCAGTGCGGGCTGGACGGGCAACAAGGATCCTGACACCGAATGGCGTTCATGGCGCGAAATGTATCGACAGGCATCCGAGGTGCACAGCAGTGTGTACATTGTCGATCGCAGATGACCGATTGCAGCCGTGACCCGCTCAATGACCGTGCAGTCGTAATTCGCATGGACGCGTGTCGCGCGCCATGAGACCAGTTGTTGTCGCTCTTGACGCGGAGCACACACGTCAGTCGGACGCAGGGGTTGCAAGATACGGCCGAAGCCTGGCCGCCGAGTTCAGAAAGCGCGATGACGTTTCGGTGATTGAACTGGGTGGTGGCGAGGTGGTTGCACGGGGAACGACGGCGAAACGAATGCTGACGCTGCGGCAGGATTTCCACTGGTATCCGTGGGCGGGCAGGAGGCGCGCACGCCTGCTCGGAGCCGACGTGTATCACGTGCCAATTCCCCGCGGCCCCCTTGCGCGAGGGAAACCGCCGCTGGTTATCACGGTGCACGATCTGGTACCCCTGCTGTATCCCGAAACAACCACCCCGTGGAGCCGCATCTACAGCCGGCTGACACTGAGAAAGGTTCTCGATGCAGCTGACAGAATCATCACGCCGTCGCAGAAAACGGCAGACGACCTGAAGTCGCTACTGAAGCTTGAGGCGGATCGAATTCGGGTCGTTCATAACGGCGTTGACGATATTTTCTTTGGGCCCTTCGCAGAGCCGGCCGTTGCCGATGCAATCGACGGGCCCTACGTCCTGTTCGTGGGTACACCCGAGCCTCGCAAGAATCTCGCGCGTCTCATTGCCGCGATGTTGCTTTTGCGGCAGCGGGGTTTCGACGAGAGGCTCGTCCTGGTCGGTGCGGGTGGGTGGGGGGCAGCGACACAGAGCGCCGACGGACAGTTAGTTCATCGAATCGGTAAGGTGTCGGATGTCCAGCTCCGTGCGCTGTACCAGCGGGCGTCCTGTCTGGCACTGCCTTCACTTCACGAAGGGTTCGGCCTCACAGCCCTTGAAGCGATGGCGGTAGGAACGCCCGTTGTTGCATCCTATGCAGGCGCGCTTCCAGAAATCACTGGCGGCGCTGCAACACTTGTCGACCCACTGGATACGGCGGCCATCGCCGATGGAATCGCACACTGCATCGGTACCCGCGAACTACATGCAACGCGGGGCCACGAACATGCGAAGCTGTTCAAATGGTCGCGCTCTGCCGCTGGCACGGTCGCCGTGTACCAGGAACTCGTATGAGACCCTCAGGTGCACACGATCCTTGCTCATATTGTCACGCCGGCGGGCGCACACTGCGCGTCTCGAGGGACCGTTTCAACTGTCGCTCGGCCGCATCGAGCACAGCGGCCCGGTCAGGATAAGAAACAAAGTCGTGGCCGGTTCCGTGTCCGACCGTTATCTGATGCTCACCGTATGGACGATGCCAGACCGGGTTCCCCGTGGTGAAGATGCCGATCACCGGCACCTGCAACGCATCAGCGATGTGCATTGGTCCGCTGTCGTTGCAAATGACGACGTCACAAAGGGTGAACGCAGCCATCATCTCACGCAGAGATGTGCGGATGAACCGTGCGTCTGTCTGGAGTTGCATGTCCGCGCCATAGTTCTCGGGATCCACGAACACCAACACCCTGACCGTGCCCGCGCGCACTTGCGACGACTCAAGAGATGCCGGAGCCGGAACAGTTTTACTATCCCGCGCGACGAGCGAATCAATGACCCATGCAAAATCTTCCAGAGGCCACCTCCGGCGTGGCTGGCTCGCGCCCGGGTGAACGCCAACAACAACATCCCCTTCCATGTAACCGAGTGCTCGCAGCCGTCGCACCGCCTCCGCGCGCTCACCCGGCGTGACAGACAAGCGGGGCCTGTAGCTCGTCCCAGCGGCGGTTGATGAGACATGCCCGCGGTGACCGCTGTCGCCAAGAGGGCCAAGAAGCGCGAGCCAGTCGTCGACCTTGTGGTGATCATCGGGTGCGGCAGTCAGCGCGTCAGTGAGCAGGTAGCTCCCGCCTCCAAAGTCATATCCGATTCGTCGCGGGGCGCCCGTGGCGAATGCAACCAGGTTGCTGCGAATGTCCATGCGGCAGTCGATGGTCACATCAAACTCAGACTGTCTTAGACGGCCGAGGAGATTACGGATAGCTCGCCGATCGTAGCGGCTCGCCCGGTACTTGTGAGTGTTTGCCGTCCACGGCAGATCAAACTCGATAACGTCGTCAACCAAACCGCTGTTCCGCAGCAGCTCTGCCGCGTGCGGCTTGCCGAGGAGCGAAAGTCGCGCGTCGGGGAATCGCGCGCGCAGGGCCTGGAGCACAGGAGTGACAAGAACGACATCTCCAATGAGCCAGGGTTCAATGACAAGAATGTTCCTGATTCCCTGCCCCGTGTCCCGCCTCGGACGCCAAATGAGACGAGGTATCAGCGAGCCTGCAACGCCCAGGGCGTCCGCGATGCGCAGCGCCATGAGCTTCCTCCGCGTTACTGGCCAGGTTTGCGCCATCCGGGCTTAGCCTTCACCGGCAATCACCGTGCGGCGACTTCCATGAACAAAGCATCATACTGACTGGCAATCTTCTGCCAGGTATAGTTGTCCCATATTCGCTCGGGTCCCATCTGCCTCAGTTGCATTACGCGGGAGCGATCACCCTCCAGCGCCTGCATCTGCGCGGCGAGTATGGTCTCGTCGCGCGGGAAGAAAACTCCACCGTCGGCGAGCACTTCCCGGTTGAATACCGTGTCGAGCGCGAGGATACAGTTCGCATACCCCATTGCTTTCAGCAGCGAGGGATTGGTGCCCCCCACCGAGTGACCGTGTACATAGACAAAACAGTTACAGTGCAGCTCGCGGATCACATCCTGATCGTTGATGTGACCGGCAAGGATGATTCGATCGCCGACCATTGCCTGAAGATCCCGGTGGAACTGGCTATCATAGTTGGCACCTCCGGCGATCAACAGTTTTTTCTTCGTGCCGGAGGCAAGGAACGCACGCGCAATGAGATCCGCATGGTTTTCAGGAATCAAGCGGCTGGCAATCAGGTAGTAATCATCCGCGGCAACACCGAACTGCGAGATCAGTTCGGGTCGCGCCGAGACCTCGACATGCGCGCCGTATGCAATCATCGTCGTCTGCTTGCTGAAACGCTCAAGGTAGAACTGCCGCATTGCCTCGGCATCCGTAACCAGCTCGTTGCAGAATCGCACGGCAGACCTCGCGGCCGAAAGAAAATACCAGCGGGCTACCGGCCCCCACTTTGCGCGGGTCCAGTCGAGGCCGTTGACATTCATGACAACCTTTTTTCCGAACAGCCGACAAATTGCCGCGTGATGTCCCATTCCCACATTCACGAAGAAGAAGACGTCGTACCGTCCGACAGCAAGTGCATGGAGCATTGCGAAGAATGTGGAAATCACCCCGGAAAAGTTTTTTCCGCCAGGGGACGGCACGTACACAAGTCGAACGCCCTTGTAACTGGGGAGGCGGATTTCGGCCGGGAACGAGCCGCGCCTGCAGTACATCACGATATCGTGACCCGCTTCAGCGAGTCGCGGCGCTATCTCACCGAAGCCGGTCTCAAAACCGGTGAAATGAAGATTGGGCATCGGCATGCCATAGAGTCCCAGCATGCCGATACGAAGGGGGCGCCCGGTTGGGGGCGATTCGGTCACATCCGGGTCTCAGCGCGAGACAGGTGGCCGAGGCGTGCTAGAGCAACCGTGCAGTCCAGGTTGCGGGTACGAGAGGAGAGTCGATTTCAATCGGCAAGTGGTACTCGAACGGCTTCGTTCCGTTGGCGGCTACCCAGTCGATGATCGACTGGAGCCCATCCCGCAGACTGACCGTGGTGCGATAATCCAGCAGCCTGCGTGCCTTGTCGGCCGAGCATGTCGCGTAGCGCACTTCGCGCGGTCGCTCGGGAACCATTATCGGGTCGAGAGGGAAATTCAGAATTTCGCCGATCAATTGCGCGAGCTCGAGAATCGACACGTACTCTTCATCGGGTCCGATGTTGATCGTTTCGCCGGCTACATCAGGCAGCGTTCCCATTTTGATAAGGGGGTTGACGCAATCCTGAATGAAGGAAAAACAACGCTTCTGCCCGCCGTCGCCGTATATCAGCGGTTGCTTACCCTGCAACATCCGGTTGATCATGATGCTGGCGACATTTCTGTAGGGATCGTCGTACTTCTGCTTCGGTCCGATGATGTTGTGCGGAACCGCGATCATGTACTCCATTCCGTGGGTCTCGCAGACGTTTCGCACCAGTAATTCGCTGGCGTACTTAGCGATGCCGTAGGGATCCGTTGGTTCCAGTGGCTGGTCTTCAACGTAGGGCACGGGCCCGTTCCCGTACCTCGCCATGCTCGAGCAGTGGACGAACCGCTTGACGTTGTTACTGGCCGCCGCGGCGAGGACGGTGGCGGTGTTGTTGTACACATGCGTGGCGATGAGTGCGGGGGAGAAAACACTCAAGCCTTCTGTCGCGATTGCCGCGGCATGGTAGATAACATCCACTCCCTTCGTGAGCCGTTTCATCGCCGCAAGGTCGTTGCAGTCGGCTGTCTCGTATTCGATGCCTTCCGGAAGGTTCTGGAGATCTCCGCCGATGAGGTTATCGCACCCTACGACGTGATCGTTCCTTGCGATGAATGAATCAGCCAGATGGCTGCCGAGAAATCCCGCGGCACCGGTAACAAATACTTTCAAATTTCCAACTCCTGGATGGTCTGCTTGGCCGCGGGTTGTGCCCGCGATGAATTTACAAATGTAGTGAGTTCCGGGAGCATCAACACTCGACGCAAGCCAGTCAGGCGGCGCGTGTCAGCAGCAGCGATTTGAAAGCAGCGGTCAGTAGGCGCCGGTGCGGCGCATCACCGCGGGCAGTGTTCGAAACATGATGCTCACGTCCAGCCAGAAGCTCCACTGCTCGATATACTGACGATCGAGATAGACGACATCCTCGAAGTCCACGACAGAGCTGCGTCCGCTGACCTGCCATAACCCCGTAATACCGGGCTTGGCGTCGAGCCGGCGGAAATGGTGGTCCTGGTAGTTCGCGAAATCCGCCTCGAAAAATGGTCTCGGACCTACGAGCGACATGTCCCCCCACAACACGTTCCAGCACTGCGGCAGCTCATCGAGACTCCACCGGCGGAGCAACGCGCCAAGCCGCGTAACTCGTGGGTCCTGGGGAATCTTGAACAGCCGCGAGTCGCCGCTGTGATTCAGGTGAGACAACGCATACTTCTCAGCATCGGCACCGACGCGCATCGTCCGAAACTTCAGCATGCGGAAGCGGCGCCCGCCCAGCCCGGCGCGATCCTGGGCAAAGAACACCGGCCCCGGGGAGTCGAGCTTGACGGCGGCAGCGATGATGACGAACACCGGCGACAGCAGCAACAAGCCCAGCGCTGCACCGAACGTATCCACGATTCGTTTAAGGATCACCGCGGACGCCTTGAGCACCGGAGCGCCCAACTCGAAAAATGGCTGATCCTGGTGCCAGACGAGTGCAGGCCGCACGCCCGCGATTTTTACTGCGCGCGCGGGGTACAGAAGCTGGCAACCAGACGCGAGTATGGCCTCGCGCACGCCTGTGATCTGCTGATCGTTCAGATGCTTGCACACGATGACCGTCTCTGCCCGATGCGCATCGATGATATCGGCAAGGTTCCAGATCGTACCCAGAGCTCCTTCAAAGGGACGACGGCCGATAGCTACGTAGCCTGCAAGCGAGTAGTCGCCACCGGCGGCGAGCACGGCGTGCTCGAGCTGAATACTCGACTCGCTCCGGTCGGTAATAAGGAGCGCTGGTGCCGAGCCCCGCGTGCCCGGCCAGATGCGACTCAGAAAGGCTTCCGTGACCGCCCGAACTGTGAGGATCCCGCTCCAGGTGAGCGTTGCAGTCACCAGATAAAGAAAGACCGCACCCGGGAAGTCTCCGCTCCTTGCGAGCTGCCAGGGGACGATAAGGCAAGCGAGAGCGGCGGCGGCGAGCAGGCGGATCCTGCCATTCAGACTTCGGTGCCTGCTGTAACTTCCGGTGATCACAAGCATCAGGATAAGCAGAGGCCCGAAGACAACGCCCCCGCCATAACTGGCGCCGATCGCTCTGGCAAACTCGGCGTTAATCCACCCGGCCGATGTCGCGCCGGTGGCTGCGAGGGTAGCAAGCAGAGCGCAGATTGCAATTGCTGCAACATCTCCGATGAGAAGAGCGCAGAACCGGGCCGCGATTCGCGCCGTGTGCCGCTTAACCGATACCGGCCGCCTTTCCCGCAGACGGGTCCGGACGTGCAACGGCGACTCGGAGCGCCCCGGGGCAGGAGCGGGGGCGAGGGACGAGGTCAGACGCAGGTGATGCTGTGTCGCGAGCGTCGAGCGTTTTGCCATCAATGCATGCGATGGTTGAGGCGTAGCTGCGGGCCCATCATACTACGGCGGGCAGCCTGCGCGGACTTCTGGAAGCAAATTTTCTGCCAGCGCCCCGTCCGGAAGCCTCGCCCCTCGAGGCCAACGGCAACCGGGGGGATAGGGCTGAGGGACGAAGTGCTTTGCCTAGATGATCTGCGCGCCATCCCATGTCTCATCCAGTCTGCTCGCGAAAGAATTCAACTAAGGTTGCTGCGAAACGTTGCGGAAATATAGCCCGAACCGGTGCGCATGCCTTAGATTGTGCGGAATCTGAAAACCACCTCACCCCATGTTCTGACGCCAGCCCGGGAATTATCTGAGTAATCTACAGAGATCCATGTTGGCGCCGGCGTACAAGTTTCGTTGATGCGCGTCCAGCTCGCGTGGACGATGGCGGCGGAGCTGGTGGTCATGGTCTCGGGAGTTCTGTTGCTCAAGCTTGCAGCGAACTTGCTCGGGCCTGGCGGGTTCGGGGAATATGCGCTGAGCCGCCGCGCGATTGGACTGCTCTACCTTCCGCTCGTCATGGGCCTGGGAATCGCGGCACCGCGGTATCTGGCAATCGCCAGAACTGGTGCACTGAGTGGGCATTCGGAGCGCTCGTTCGCGGCCGCTGCACTGATCGCCGGGCTGATTCCCCCGGTCATTGTTGCAATTCTGCTCACGCTGAGCCCCTCCTCCGCATCGGCCTTGCTGTTCGGGAGTACGATGTTGAGGCACCTTGTGCAGCCGGTGTCGCTTGCGATTCTCGGCATTTCGCTCCATAGCATGGTGTACGCCGTGTTCCGGGGCCGACTGGAAATGGGTCTTGCCAACACCATGCAGCTGGCGAGCCTCGGGATCGTTCCCCTGGTCGCCTTCGCTGTCGTCGATTCGGAAGCGGCGGCAGTGATTCAGGCAACCGGCATTGGCTGGATCACAGTCAGCTCGGTTGCGCTTTTTGCCCTGTCGTTTCGACTGCGACGCGAGCATGCCGGCGAGGCGGGTCTCGGTAAGCACGCCATCCTGCTGCTGCGATTTGGAATTCCGCGGGTTCCAGGGGAGTTCGCGCTGATTGGATTGTTCGCCATCCCGGCTCTTATTGCGCTCCGGACCGAAGGGCTGGTGGCAGCCGGACATTTCTCGGCAGCGATGTCGCTGGTCACGATTATCTCTGGTGCGTTCACACCAGTCGGTTTGATTTTGCTCCCGCGGGCAAGTGCGCAGGCAGCAACCGGCGATCTTACGGCAGTCCGGCGGATGACTGCACGAATCCTTTTCGCGGGCACTCTTGTCGCCACTGTTGGGGTGCTGGCTGGTGAACTTGTCATACCGCCGCTGATTCAATGGTATTTTGGACCGGCGTTCATGCCAGCCGTTCCCGTCTTTCGTGTCTGCCTCCTTGCTGCAATTCCGTATGTCGTCTACGTTCTGCTGAGAAACATTCTCGATGCCCTCGACGTCCGTGCGCTCAACAGCCGCAACCTGATGATCACACTGGGTGTGCTGCTTATGCTGTGTTTCTTCCGTCCGACGATCATGTGGATGTCGGGGAGCCTTGTCGCCTCCCTCTCGCTGCTGGGCGTCCTGACTGTCCGCGAGACATACGCCCGCCTCAGGGCAGCGCCTGATCGGCCACTCGCGGTGACGGCATGAGTCGCAAAGGGATAATTCTGGCGGGTGGGGCCGGTACTCGCTTATGGCCATCGACGCGGGTCGTGTGCAAGCAGCTCATCCCGGTTTACGACAAGCCGATGATCTATTATCCACTCACCACCCTGATGCTGGCCGGCATCCGCGAGATCCTGATCATCAGCACGCCGTCGGATACACCTCGCTTCCAGGAGCTTCTGGGAGATGGAACACACCTCGGCGTCGAGCTCGGCTACGCAGTTCAGCCGCGTCCCGACGGCCTGGCGCAAGCGTTCATCATCGGTGCCGATTTTATAGGCGATGAATCGTCTGCACTGATTCTCGGTGACAATCTTTTTTTCGGGCAGGGCTTGCCTGAACAACTTCAGCGCGCCGCGCTGAAAGGCGAGGGCGCGACAATATTCGCATACCACGTGAAGGATCCCGAGCGGTACGGAGTTGTCGACTTCGACGAATACGGGCGGGCCCGGAGCATCGAGGAAAAGCCCGCGCGCCCGGCGTCATCGTATGCAGTCGTAGGCCTCTATTTCTACGACGACACCGTCGTGGGAAGGGCGAAAGAGCTGGCGCCCTCAATCCGCGGAGAACTGGAGATTACGGATCTCAACCGACACTATCTCGAGAGAGGCCAGCTGACTGTGGAAACGCTCGGTCGCGGAATGGCGTGGCTCGATACCGGAACCCACGATGCTCTTCTTGCCGCATCGAACTTCGTGTCGGTTGTCGAAGCGCGTCAGGGTCTCAAGATCGGCTCGCCCGAGGAAGCCGCGCATCGAATGGGGTTCATCGGCGATGAGGCTCTTCAGAGTCTCGCGGCAGCTATGGGGTCGAGCTCATATGGTGAATACCTCCTCGGGTTGATCGGCTCAGTCACTCCCGCGCGATGATCGTCCGGCAAACGCCACTCGACGGGGTGCTGATCGTTGAGCCCAGAATATTTACCGACGACCGCGGTTTCTTCATTGAGACATTCAGCAAGACCTCTTTCGCAGGGTCGGCTATTGCGAGCGATTTCGTGCAGGACAACCACAGCCGTTCCATTGGAGGGGTAGTGCGCGGGCTGCACTACCAGAACGACAACCCGCAGGGAAAACTGGTGCGCGTCGCGAGGGGAAGAATTTTTGATGTCGCGGTGGACATCAGAGCCGGGTCGCCCTCATTCGGCCACTGGTTCGGAGTCGAGCTCAATGACGAAAACCTCTGGTCGTTGTGGATTCCTCCCGGGTTTGCTCATGGGTTTGCAGCGCTTTCCCCTCTGGCCGATGTCGTCTACAAGTGCACTGCGCCTTATGACGCCGCGGACGACAGGGGAATTGCCTGGGATGACCCCGACATTGGAATTTCCTGGCCCGTCCAGCATCCAACGGTTTCCGCAAAGGACGCCGCGTACGGAGGGCTGAGGCAGCTGTCACGCGAGCGGTCGGTCACTGCGTGAAGCGCTTGCTCATCGTCGGAGCTGGCGGCATGACGGGAACCGCGCTGACACGTCACGCACTCGCTGCGGACTGGGATGTTACGGCGCTGACGAGGGATAATCTGGATATCGGCGATGCGGTGCAGGTTGCCGAATCAACGCGACGAGCCCGGCCTGATGTTGTCATCAACGCTGCCGGGTACACGGCTGTCGACGCTGCAGAAAACGCGAGGGATGCCGCAATGCGCGTTAACCGCGATGGGGCCGCAAACCTGGCACAGTCGGCCGCGGAAGCCGGTGCCGCCATCGTGCACATCTCCAGTGATTACGTTTTCGACGGCGAGAGCGCGACTCCATACGCTCCCGACGCTGAGCCCCACCCGGTCTCCGCATATGGCGAATCAAAGCTCGCGGGTGAACAGGCAGTGCGGATGCACAATCAGCGTCACACTATCGTCCGCACCTCGTGGGTCTACAGCCACACGGGAGACAATTTTCTGCGGACGATGCTGCGACTTGCCGCCGATGGCAAAGAGATACGAGTAGTCGACGACCAGCATGGCAGTCCAACGTGTGCTTCGGATCTTGCCGTGGCTCTCCTGCGCGTTGCTTCCCTTGTTGCCAACAATGCCGACGTAGGGGGCACGTACCATTTTACAAACTCGGGTTCGACTACTTGGTGCGGGTTCGCCAGGGCAATCTTCGAGGAACGGCGGAACTCCGCCATCATCGTGCGTCCGATCGCTACGCGCGAGTACCCTACGGCGGCCCGACGGCCGCGCTATTCAGTCCTGGACACGAGCGCGTTTACATCGGCCTTCGGCAGACAACCCCGGCCATGGCGAGACGCGCTGAGATCCACCCTGGAGCTTTTGTGAAATCGACGCTGTGTCTCCGCCTGACTTCGACGCTGGAGCGCGGGTGACACCACCGGCAGTGCATGTGCCCCGCTCAATTCTCATCACCGGCGGCGCCGGATTCATCGGCGCCAACTTCGTTGAACATGTGCTTGCAACCGATGCGGAAGCACGCGTCACGACGCTCGATGCATTGACGTATGCAGGGTCACTCGACAACCTCGATGAGGTCATCGCCAATCCCAGGCACGATTTTGTCCGGGGTGATATCACTGACGCGTCGATGGTACGATCGATTGTCGCGGACCGTCGAATCGACACAATCGTGCACTTCGCTGCCGAATCCCACGTTGACAGATCGATCTCCGGGCCGGCCGCGTTCATCGGCACCAATATCGTGGGCACGTTCACACTGCTCGAAGCAGCGCGAAGCGAGTGGACGGGTCATTCACGTGCGAGACCCGTCCGCTTCCATCATGTATCGACCGACGAGGTTTTCGGAAGCCTGAACGAAACCGACCCGCCCTTCGTCGAGTCAACTCCCTACGCACCCAACTCGCCTTATTCGGCGAGCAAGGCAGGCTCGGACCATCTCGTCCGGGCGTACCATCATACGTATGGGCTCCCATGCGTCGTGACAAATTGTTCGAACAACTACGGGCCCTACCAGCATCCTGAGAAATTCATTCCAACGGTCATCCGATCGGCGGTCGCCGGCCTGCCGATCCCCATTTACGGCGCGGGCCTCAATGTTCGTGACTGGCTCCATGTTTCAGATCATTGCCGCGCAATCGACACCGTCGTTCGCCGCGGCAGAGTCGGTCAGACTTACCTCGTGGGCGGCAGAAGCGAGCACAGGAATATCGATATCGCGCGCCAGATATGCGGCATACTGGACGAGCTGAAACCACGCAGCAGCGGCACGTACGACGAGTTGCTGACCACGGTCACGGACCGGGCCGGACACGACTTCCGGTACGCCATCGATTGCGGATTGATCGAATCAGAGCTGGGGTGGCGTGCGGAGGAGACGTTCGAGAGCGGAATCAATAAGACAGTGCGGTGGTATCTTGCGAACCCACGCCACCTGGAGCGGCCGCTTTGAGCGGTCCGACGACTGCGGCGCTCGTTCTTTCCACCGGTCTCATTGGCTGGGCCATCCTGATGCGGCTTGCGGTGGGCACGTGGCTGCAGCCTGCGGCTTTCTTTCCCCTGTGGTGGTGCTTCGCCGGCATTGCTCCGCTGATACTTGCGCCAAATGAACCGGTGGGCCCCAACGCAATCGTCTGGCTGATGGCGGCCAGCGTCGCCGTTAGCCTGGGCGGTATTGCCGGAAACGGTGGTCTTCGTACCCGCATGCTCGTGCGATACCAGCCAGCGACGGACCGCGAGCTCCGGATGTTTGGAGCGGTCCTCGTTGTATCGATCGTATTTGGCACAATATCGAACATCGTGTATCTCACCGGCTCTGGCATCCCGCTGACGGAGGTATTGAACCTAGAGCGGCTCGTTGTCGTGTCGAATCAGCTGTACGTTGCACGCTACGCCGAAACGGGAGCACCATCACCGCCCGCGATAAGCCAGGCGCTGCTCCCGTTCGTCTATCTGGCACCGGCCGTTGGCGGAACGCTCTTCATCCTGCGAAACGAGCGCTTATGGAAGACACTTTGCCTTTTTTCGTTCGTACCGGCCATCATCGTCACCATCCTACAGACCACCAAGGCGGCCGTTCTCTTCAGTCTGTCGCTGTGGCTTGCAGGGTATTTCTCCGCACGGCTTCGCTTCGGCCGGTTGTCCGTTTTTACATGGCCTCACCTTCTTGTCGCAGCCGCCCTCACGTCAGTCGTTACAGCGTTCTTTTTTGCGATAGGCCTGGCGCGAATGGCATCGACCGACGTTGCCCTGCTCAACATCGTGCTCGTGAAGCTGGTCACGGCGGCCTTCGGGCACATGACGGTGTTTTCGCAGTGGCTGGCCGAGTACACGTCACAGCCCCTTGACCCCAGCTTCGGGAAAGTGACATTTGCCGGGCCCCTGGAGATGCTGGGATATCAACAGCGCATTCCGGGAATTTTTTCGAATGCCATCGATCTTATCGTGGGGGAATCGAGCAACATCTACACTGCGTTCAGGCCGCTGATTCAGGACTTCAGCATCCCCGGGGCGCTGCTCGTTCTGGCGCTGGTCGGCTTTGTTGGAGGAACGGGCTTCCGCCTTGTGGCCGCCGGAAACTGGAGCGCGGTGCCGTTGTTGATCGGGACCTACCTTACCGTCTTGTGGTCTCCAATCACCTGGTTCTGGATATACAACAGCTTGACTGCTACTGTGCTTGCAATCGGCTTGCTTGGCTGGTTCATCAGAGCCTGGCGAGGCAGCCGGCAAAACGCATTGTCCCCAGGGATATAATTTGGCGGTGCAACTGAGAGAGACTTACGTGGAGGAGGGAGTAGACGCACTGACACTGCTCACGCCGCTGATCGAGAAGCGGCGTCAGATCGTGCTGGGCGTTTTCCTCATATCAGCCGTCGTGGGAGGGTGGGCCTTCGCGATGCCCCGCAAGTACAAGGCTGAGCTATCACTGACACCGGTAATGAACAACAGGTCCTCACCCGCGCTTGGTGGAATTGCCGCGCTTGCGGGGGCGACGTTGAATACAGGATATCAGCTCACTCCAGCAAGGATGGTGGAACTGCTGAAGTCGCGAAAAGTGCTTGCCCGCGTGGGTTTCTCGCCAGTAAAACCCGGATCGGATCAACGCCTTGTCGACCGAATGCTCGACGAGCGATACGTGGTGAATGATGACGAAGATGTTCAGAAGCGAATCAACAGATTGATGACGGTCGGCTCAAACAAGGAAACCGGCACGATCACCCTCGCAGTGTCCCACCGCGATAGCGCGCTTGCAAGGATGATCGCCGCACGTGTCGTCGACACCGCCAGCCAGATTTTCGTTGAGACCTCCCGCGCGCAGGCCCAGCAGCTGCGCTTGGCGCAGGAGGCACGCGTCGCCAATGCCGGCTCACAGCTGGCAGCCGCCGAAAACCGGCTGCGGGAGTTCAACTTCGGTAATCGCGCGACGCCGTCATTCTCGATTGCCGGCGTGGAGCGGGAGCGCATCATGCGCGAGATCCGGTTTGCGGAGCAGTCGTTCACACAGGCGACGATAGAACGCGATGCCGCGTTTGCGAGAGAACTGGAAGCCACGCCGACCGTCATTGTGCATGATCCGCTGCCTGGCAAGCTCCCAAAGGTGCGGAAGCGCGTCATCGTCAAGACCATCATCGCCGCGGTTGCCAGCTTTGTCGCGTTGTCGCTCCTGGTGATGATCACGGACATGATGCGCCGCCGGCTGCGCAGGAGGGACGTGGAAAGCGACCGCTTTCGCCAGGCGGTGTCGACGCTGCCGCGCCTTCGTGGCCGCAACCCTGATTTACTGTAGCAGTATGATCCTAAATCCGCTGACAGGCCCTCCTCCGCGTTAGCCCCTCCCAAGCAACACGTGCGTGGCGACCTGTTCTCTGGATATCTGAACGATCCCGCCTTACCCATCCAATAGCCGCGCGGGCGCCCGTGATCGCCAGAATTGAAGCGCAAAAGATCCTGAGCCTCGCTGGCCGTGGGCCCGTCCGAAAAAATACACCGCTACTCACATCCAAAACGATCTACGCGATCAAATGGAACACTTCGAGACCGGCCCCTAGCATTACATCCCTCTCGCAATTATGCCTATACATCCCGATGCCCTCAGCCTTCGCATGACCAATGTCGCCCGCCTGTCGCAGGCTCCTGAAAGCAGCATTTCCGATCTCAACCGCCTGACCTACTTCCGTGGCCGTGTGGCACTCGCAGCTATTCTGCGAGGGCTTGGCGTCAAGCGGGGCGACGAGGTCATCATTCAAGCGTTCACCTGCATCGCCGTCCCGGAGGCGATACTGAGCCTGGGTGCGATTCCATGCTATGCGGATGTTGCGGCCGGGTCTCCGAACATGGATCCTGACGATCTGCGTCGAAAAATCGGGACGCGGACTCGCGCGATTGTCATCCAGCACACGTTCGGCCTGCCAGCGGACGTCTCGAGACTTGTTGCCGTCGCCAGCGCGATGGATATCCCGATCGTTGAGGATTGTGCGCACACGATAGCCTCGCGCGTCGACGGGCGTCGGGTGGGATCATTCGGAGCCGCAGCCTTTTATTCCTACGAGGCATCCAAGCCCGTTTTCATCGGCATCGGGGGTAGCGCCGTCAGTAATGATGCGGCGCTCTCAGGGGTGCTGATGCGCGACTACGAGCGGCGATATGTTCAGCCTTCCAGGCTTGTGCAGCTGCAGCTCGACGCCATGCGCCTTGCTCACCGCGTAACATACCGGCCGTCGACGTACTGGACTGTACGCGCGGTTTTCCGCGCCGTCGTGGCCACTGGCATGATCCGGGGGAATTACAACAAGGTTGCGGCCGTCGCCGCGCCTGGCGGATCCGAGTCGGCCGCGGGCCACGTTACGGGATCGCCGGATTTCACTCTGCGCATGGGCAATCGACAGTCGGTGTTGCTGCGCAGCGAGCTGGCGGACATTGACAGGCAGAGCGCACACCGCCGTTGGGTCGCAGAGCAGTACCGCGCGCGAATTACTGCGGAAGACGTGGCCCACCTGCCGCTTCCCTCGGGAGCCGAACCGGTGTTCGGCCGCTATCCGCTGCTTGCCGACGATCGTCCGGAGCTGCTGGCACGCGCGCGCAACGCGAAAGTGGAGCTTGCCGATTTCTATTCGACGCCGGTGCATCCCCTCAAAGGCGACGCACTGCGTGACGTCGCTTACGAGCCAGGGTCATGCCCGCGGGCGGAATGGATCGCTGACCGCATTGTATCGCTGCCAACGGGTATGCAGGTCAACGACGGGCAGGTGCGACGCGCCGTAAACTGCCTCAATGCCTATTCGATGGAGTCAAGCGCGTGAAGGTGTGGCTGGTTCACGTTGGCGAGCCGCTTCCCATCGACGCGCTCAATGAACGCCAACTCCGAATGAGCCTCTTCGCAACGACGCTCGCCCAGCTCGGGCACGATGTCGTGTGGTGGTCGTCGACATTCGATCATACTCACAAACGCCAGCGATTCATGAAGGACACGATTGTTCCTGTGGGCAATCGGCTGACCCTTCAATTGATGCATGCCAGACCCTACATGTCCAACATCTCCCTCAGCCGACTGGTGAATCATCGTCAGCTGGCTCAGGCGTTCGTGCGCATCTCTGGCCAGGTGGATCCCGGAGCGAGGCCGGATGTGATTTTTGCCAGCATGCCGACGCTGGAGCTTTCTGCAGCGGCCACAAAATACGGCCGCAGGCTCGGAATTCCGGTGGTCGTCGATGTGCGAGATCTACACCCCGATATCTATCAATCGCTCGTGCCAGGCGTCGTCAGGCCGCTCGCCAGGCTTGCGCTGGCCCCGTTGTACCGGGATCTGAGAACGTCGGTGCGTCTTGCGACAGGACTGATTGCGATCGCGCCCTCGTTTCTTGCATGGGCACTTCGCCACGCTGGCCGGCCCGTCAGCGCAACGGATGCTGTATTCCCGCTAGCCTATCCGGATCTCGTGACATCGGACCATGAACTCCGTGAAGCTGCCAATCGGCTCAAAGCGGCCGGGGTTCGATCCGACCGGAAGATTGTGTGGTACGTCGGGACGTTCAATCGCTGGATTGATCTGGAGACCCCCATCCGCGCTGCACGCATTCTGGCGGAACAGGGCCGCTCCGACATTCAGTTCGTGCTCAGCGGTTCCGGAGGATTCGACTCCGACTGGCGAGCCCTTGCCGCGTCACTGCCCAATGTCGTGTTCACCGGCTGGATCGACATCCCCGGTATCGCTCACATGCGGAGCATTGCGTGGGCTGGTCTCGCCCCGTACAGGCCCGGATTCAACACCGTTGGCAACAAGCTGTTCGAGTACATGGCTGGCGGTCTTCCCGTTCTGCTCAGCATTGGCGGCGATGCCAAAGAGCTCATCGAGAAGCACGACTGCGGCATCGCCTACGCCGGTGCCGACCCTGACAGTCTTGTGGATGCAGTCAACCAGCTGGGGAGTGAGGGGGTGCAGCGTCGTATGTCGGCGAACAGCCTCGAGGCATACCGGAGTCATTTTTCAGCCGACAAGGTCTACGCCGATATGGCAGACTTCGTCCTGAGCTTCACAAAAAATCAGGTCGCCAATGCGCGCTGATCCTGGCGCGGCTTCTCATCTCATCGGGCCGGCGATAACGGACGTCGCCGGTGAGCCCGCTGGTTCTACCCAGATCGCGCGGCTCGTTGCGCGGTATCACTGGACAGCTGGTTATTGCAACAATCGCGTCGTGCTCGAAGTGGCATGTGGCACCGGCCAGGGATTGGGCCTGCTGCAATCGCGCGCGCGCAAGGTTTATGGATGCGACCTCAGCGCGGAAAACCTGAGCAGCGCCCGTCAAACGCACGGCACCGAGGTCGCTCTGATTCGAACGGACGCGGAGCGCCTGCCAGTGGCGGACGAATCGCTCGACGTGGTCGTGCTCCTCGAGACGATCTACTTCCTTCCGTCACCGTCCGAGTTTCTGAAGGAAGCGCGCCGCGTGCTAGTGCCTGGCGGGCACCTTCTCGTGTCGTCCATCAACAAGGACTGTCCGGATTTCAACCCCAACCATCCGCTGTATTTCGAGCGATACGGGGTAATCGATCTCGTGCGGGAGTTCCGTAAGCACGGCTTCACCCCGGAATGTTTTGGGATCATTCCCATGAATGAGCCGTCGATAAGAACCAAGGCGTTTCGGCCTTTCAAGCGGCTTGCGGTGCGTCTCAACATGATTCCGGAAAGCATGCAGGCCCGGCGCGTCCTTAAGCGGATCGTCTTTGGCCGTCTCCAACCAATGCCGACGGACATTGCATTGATTCCGGGCCCGGATGTCGCACCGGTGCAACTCGAGATCAATCGCCCCGACGCCGTGCACCAGGTGATACTCTGTGCTGGCCGGCTGGGGTAGCGCTCGAACTCGTGACACTCGTTAGCCGGTCAGACGCGGAAACTGCGCCAAACATCGTGATCATCACGGTGCAGTACAAAAATGTTGCCGACACTGCCTCGTTCGTTGCGTGTCTGGGTCGTATCGAGGGTATTGCCGGTTGCGAGCTTATCATTGTGGACAACGATTCGACCGGAGCGGATTCGGCGGAACTGCAAAAAATCTGCGATAACGCGCCTTGTGCGGTCCGCCTTATCCGGCCGCGGCGCAATCTCTACTACTGGGGCGGCGCAGCGGTTGCAATTGAAGCCTTGTCTGGGTCGGGAATGCCGCACCCGCAGTGGCTGATCGTCTGTAACAACGACGTCGATATCAAAGATCCGTGGTTTCTTAGGCGGCTCCGATCGCTGGATCCGTCGAGCTACCCTATTGTCGCGCCCACCATCATTTCCGAAGCGACCGGCAAGGACCAGAATCCGTTTCTGATCGAGCCAGCAGGCCCCCTGAAACGGCTGAAGTGGCGCATTTACGACGTCGATTACCGCGTTGCGACAGCTATGCTTGCGACACATCGTGTCATGAAGCACGCCACGATGCGGGTTGCCGCGCGGTATTCGCCGCTTCGTCGCGCGCGTCAAGGCGAAGCGGCACAGCGAAAGATCTATGCACCCCACGGGGCGTTTGTCATTTTCTCGAAGGCGTTCTTCGATTCGGGCGCAGTGCTCGACACGACGGTGCCGATGTTTGCGGAAGAGTTGACCCTTGCCGCCGTGGCGCACGATCTGAAGCTGGGGGTCTGGCACGTTCCCGACCTCAAGGTATCGCACCGCGAGCACAGCACCACCGGCGTGCAGTTGACGGAACCCAAGTACGAATTGGAACGCATGGCTCGAAAGCACTATTTCAGCCTCACGGTTTGAAGGGGTACACTGGCACTCCCGGCCTCAGGTGAGATAAATTGCACCCTGACAAACAGTTGGCGAGTTGAGCACTTTCTCGCGAAGCGTCGCCGGGCTCTCCGCCACCCGTTTCGGAAACTGATTCGCATCAAAGCATGACAGCCCCCTCGTCCACCTCGATGTCGATTCCCTTTTTCCGGTATCCTCATCTTTTCGCTCAGCAGCGAGATGAGATACTTGCTGTCATGACGGCCGTCATGGACAGGGGCGCGTTCATACTTCAGAGCGATCTCGTCGAGTTCGAGACTGCGCTGGCAGGCTTTACGGGGACGAAGTACGGGCTTGGTGTCGCCAACGGGACCGATGCGCTGATCATCGCGCTGAGAGCAGCGGGAATCGGTTCTGGCGACGAAGTCATAGTGCCATCACACACCTATGTCGCATCAGCGGCTTCCATTCACTTTGCCGGGGCCACGCCTGTCCTCGTGGAATGTGGAGCCGACCATATGATCGACCCCGCATCGGCAGCGGCAGCAGTGACTTCGCGTACACGTGCGATCATGCCCGTCCAGCTGAACGGCCGCACCTGCGACATGGCTGCGATCCAGACGATTGCCAGCCGGCACCAGCTCCTTATCATCGAAGACGCAGCTCAGGCGCTCGGGTCGAAGTTCAAAGGTCGCAACGCCGGAAGTTTCGGCGCCGCCGCCGAATTCAGTTTTTATCCGGCAAAAATCCTGGGCTGTTTTGGTGATGGCGGGGGGTTGACGACGAACGATCCGGAGATGGCGAGAATGATGGGATTGCTGCGTGACCACGGCCGCGACGACAGCGGGACAGTTGTCACGTGGGGATTGAATTCACGGCTGGACAACCTCCACGCGGCGGTTCTCAACGTGAAGTTCCGGCAAATGCACAGCGAGATCGACCGCCGCCGCCAAATCGCGCGACTCTACCGCGAGGGCCTTGGCATGATTGACGATCTCGTCCTGCCTGCCGGCCCGGATAACGATCCGGATCATTTCGACGTCTACCAGAACTACGAGGTCGAGTCTGGACGTCGTGACGAGCTCCGCGCTCAGCTCGAAAAGGATGGGGTTCGGACGATAATCCAGTGGGCAGGCAAACCCGTGCATCAGTTCGAGGGGCTCGGCTTCAAGAACGTTCGACTGCCGTTCACGGACCTGCTCTTTACGCGATGCTTCCTCCTGCCGATGAATACGTCCCTTACGGATGATGAAGTGGAATACATCTGCGACCGCGTCAGGAGCTTCTATCTCAGTTAGCATTGGCTCCAACGCTCACCGTGATGCATCGTCGCTTGGGATCCTCGCCGATGCAGAACGGTACCATGAGCCCATCTCGATAGACCGGGACGATACGGAAGCGCTGTTGCCGGGATTGCAACGGATGATACTGATCCGGGTTGTAGAGGAAAAAATTGGCGATATGGTCTCGCAAGGCGTCGTGAAATGCCCCTGTCACCTTGCCATCGGGCAGGAGGCGCCGGCCGTTGGCGTAGCGGGATTTGTCAGGCAGGGCGACCGAGTATTCGGGGCCCACCGCTCGCACGGGCACTATCTCGCTCTCGGGGGCTCACCGCACGGACTGCTTGCGGAAGTTCAGGGCAAGGACACAGGGGTGTCGCGCGGAATGGGTGGATCCATGCACCTCATCGATATCCCGAACGGCTTGTTCGGCACCGTGCCAATTGTCGGGGCCACCATTCCGATCGCCGTTGGTGCCGGCCTCGCCGCAAAGATGGACGGTCGGGGAGAAATGGCAGTCTCTTTCTTCGGAGACGGGGCGACCGAGGAAGGTGCGTTCCACGAGTCGATGAATCTGGCGGCGGTACTGAAGGCCCCGGTGCTTTTCGTCTGCGAAAACAATTTTTTCTCCAGCCATCTGCACATCAATCTGCGTCAGCCGGACTCCTCGGTTTGCCGTTACGCGGAGGCGCATCGGGTGGCATGGGCCCGCGCCGACGGCAACGATCTGGTGGCGGTACGCGCAGTTACAAAGGAAGCGGTGGATGCAATTCGTGCCGGCGAGGGACCACGCTTCCTCGAGCTCGTTACATATCGGTGGCGCGGGCACGTTGGTCACCGTGAGGACGAGGATGTCGGAGTAAAGCGAAAGGATGACCTCACGCGCTGGAAGCTGCGTGACCCCATCAGCCGGCTGGCAGTTGCGCTGGACAAGCTCGGCACGCTCAACCGCCAGCAGCTGAAAAGCTACTGGACCGACGCACACGCGGTCGTCGAAGAAGCGTGGGCAACCGCGACTCACGACGGTTACCCGCCCGCGAAGGCGTTGCTGACTCGCGTCTACAGCGGCACCATGGCCCAGAAGCGTTGAAGCAGGCGCCAGTGACCACCGGGTACGGCGCCGCCATTCGTGATGGCTTCGAGTATCTGCTGGCGAGTCATCCTTCGGTATTTACAATTGGCCAGGGATTGTGGAGCCCGTGGTACGTCGGCAACTCGATGACCGACCTCGATAGCCAGTTTGGGCGCGAGCGCGTGATCGACACGCCGGTGTCCGAGCTTGGATGCACCGGAGCTGCACTGGGCGCCGCTCTCTGCGGATACCGCCCAATCGTCATTCATCCGCGGGTCGACTTCATGCTGCTCGCGGTCGATCAGATCGTCACTCAGGCCGCAAAGTGGCGATCGATGTTTGGCGGACAGGTGTCCGCTCCAATTACTATCCGGGCGATCATAAACCGCGGGGGCGAACAGGGCGCTCAGCATTCACAGTCACTGCAATCCTGGTTCGCTCACATCCCCGGTTTACGAGTGGTGATGCCGTCGACACCGACGGACGCACGCGACCTTCTTATCGCGAGTGTCCTGTCCGATGATCCAGTGCTGTACCTCGATGACAGATGGCTCTACGGACTTGAAGAAGAGCTCCCTCCGATTGAAGAGCGGAACCTTGCGAGCGAGGGCCCGCGCCTCACCCGGTCGGGGCAGGATTTGACGCTCGTGGGTTGCAGCTACAGCGCGCACCTGTGCCGCGAGGCCGCGGCGCGGCTTAGCGCAAATGGAATCGAATGCGATGTCATCGATATCAGAGTGCTCAACCCGCTCGATGCAACTCTGATGATCAAGTCAGTGAGGAAAACGGGGCGTGTGCTGGCGGTGGACGGTGACTGGCGAAGCTGTGGCATGGCTGCTGAGGTTATCGCGTCAATCGTCGAAGCCGTCGATCCCCGACTCATGCGCGCATCGCCGCGGAGAGTGACTCTCCCTGACGCACCTGCGCCAACGAGTAATCCGCTCGAGCGCAGCTACTATCCCACCGTCGATTACATCGTCCAGCGCGGACTCGCGCTCGTCGGAGCACAGCAAGAAACGTTCGAATGAAGCGTACGCTGGACATCGCGGTTGCGCTCGCTGGACTCGTCGCGCTGCTGCCGCTTCTTGTCGTACTCTCGATCGCAATTTATCTGCAGGATTATCACTCGCCTTTCTACATCGCAAACCGCGTTGGGCGGGGTGAGAGAACGTTCCGGATGGTGAAGTTCCGCTCGATGGTAATTCGCGCCGACACCTCCGGTGTCGACTCGACTGCTGGCAACGATCCGCGCATCACGTCACTGGGCAGATTTATCCGCCGGTTCAAGCTCGACGAGATTCCACAGCTGTGGAATGTGCTGCGCGGCGAAATGTCGCTTGTTGGCCCGCGACCGAACGTCGAGCGCGAGACCGCGCTCTACACCCCCGATGAAAAACAGCTGCTGACTGTACGCCCGGGTATCACCGATCTCGCATCGATAGTATTTGCGGATGAAGGCGAGATACTGGAAGGAAGTGACGACCCCGATCTCAGATACAATCAGGTCATACGTCCGTGGAAATCGCGGCTCGGTCTTTTATACGTGAATGCTCATCCAAGCATCGCGCGTGACCTGAGGGTGATTCACCTGACGGTATTGGGGGCAATGAACCGCGCAAGTGCACTCGTTGCCGTACACGCGATGGCCAGCGGACTCGGCGCGACGCCTGAACTACTCGAAATCGTCAAGCGCGAGCGGCCATTGCCGGCCGGCCCCCCTCCCGGCGCAACGCAAATCGTGCGAAGTCGCGCCGCTGTCGCCTAGGATCGCTGCGAAGCAGCGCTTGTCAGAATCCGAACGTCGTAAGCGTGACCGCCAGATATCTGTTCGACCGGTCGCTCCCTTCGCCGCCCCCTTCACAGCTCAATTTGTTCTGAAAGAACGAATTGTACCGGCTTGCTGACGCGTAATCGGCCGAGAAGCGAAAGTAGCTGCTGGAGTAGCTCGCCCGCAAACCCGGGTATACAGTGACGTCGTGGCCGCAGCGGTGGGCGTACGTTTGCCGGAAGAACGCGTCGTTGTTGAAGCGAATGCGACCGATATTGAGGCCGAACTGCCACGGTCCGTTGTAGTAGTCACCAGCCACCCATTGGCCGGATGAGCCGGGGCCCAGTCCTGCTCCGAGCAGCTGGCCTTCGTTCGTGTAACCCTGAGCGACGGCGCGGCTGGTGTAAAATGAACCACCGGGACGAAATC
This sequence comes from Gemmatimonadaceae bacterium, assembly GCA_037721215.1. Lineage (NCBI taxonomy): Bacteria > Pseudomonadati > Gemmatimonadota > Gemmatimonadia > Gemmatimonadales > Gemmatimonadaceae > Gemmatimonadaceae bacterium. The sequence continues at coordinate 58,308 of JBBJNV010000009.1, read as the reverse complement.
GGTAGGAGGTGCTTTGCTCGACGTTGGTGAGCTCACCCTGAATTCGAAGCCGCGATCCCTCCGTCCCAAGTGGGCGCACCCACTGGAGGCCTGCGGAATATCCCCGCGTATGATTCGGCTGTTCAAAAAAATCCCGGGGCGAAATGGGTAGTTCGGCTCTACCCCACTCGACATAGCTTTCGAGGCCGAACCGTGGCAAGGCCCATCGGGCGAAAACCGACAGTATCTGATCGGGGCCGGTCACAGTTGCCGAATCGTCTATCGCACGGGCATTGGGATGACCTGTGTTCCTGAGGACGTCGAACGCGCTCGCGGGGACCTCGCTGTAACCGTTGGCCGGGGCAAACACAGAACGCGTCGCCCCTAGTGTCAGCCCCGACGCTGCGTTTCTCCTCCAGGTCACCGCGAGAGCGCTCAGCGAGCGTACATCGTCGGTGATATCGTCGTTAAAAAAGTCCGACTCCTTCAGCCCGCCTACTATCCACCGCCCTTCGAGAAGCCCGAGAAAAGTCTCAACCGGCCGACCGGTTCGCAGAAACGCATGCGGGAATCCAGGTGCGTTGTCACTCATCACAATCGGATTCCGTATTGCCGGGCCCCACCACTCGTTTTCGGTTGCCGCGCCTGCCTGAATTGGCCCTGCCGAGAACGTGACCGACGACTGACCGCCCGAGATCTTGCTCATTGACTTATCGCCGAAACGGTATGGCATGTCCGCTGAGTACGGATAGATATTGAACGGCGATGAGAACCGGCTGCGACCGGCCGGAAGTGGCTGGGCAAATCGCTCGTCGATTGGATTGATCGAAAGTCGGTTGTTGGCTGAGTAAGCGAACTCCGGGATGGCCACAACCCGGATGGGGCCAAGAGTCGCCGTGAACCCGCCAAGGATGCGCGCGTTCGCGCCCTTTCCCGCCCAGAGCGAGCCATCGTTCTGACCGAACGGGAGCTCGCTGTTGGCGATAAAGGTGAACTGTGGAAAGACGATGGTGAATGCGCGCGCCGCAGTACCGGCAGGGCGGGCATCCATGAGGGACGACGTTGATCGCAGCATGAGACCGCCCAACGGGGCACGGCCTTCCAGTTGAGCGAGTCGCAATCTGTCGACGGAGTCTCCGCTGACGGTGATGACTCCCTGGGTCAACGCGATCGGTTCCGGGGCAGCCTGTGCACCCGATCGCTCAGGCGCGCCGATCAAGAGGACGTTCAACGACGCGGCAAAGATAAAACGCTGCAAGCGCAGGTCTGGACGCATTTTAGATGAAAATATGGTAAATTGTCGCGCGATGCGGATCGGGCCAAGGCGAATTGCTTGCTCCACGTCGTGCGCGACAGTAACTATACTGGCTGTCCGCATCGGCGCGGCACGCGTTAAGCTAGCGCTCGCGCCAGAGCCCTGCAAACCTTCCGTTAAGAGTGAGAGTAATGAGTAAAGTCTGTCCCGTTGCCCGGGTGCTGCTTATCCCTGGCGGGACTCGAGCCGTTTCGTGGTGCAGAGGTCCGGCGCAGGCATACATGCTTGTGGCGGCGATGGCGCTGGTGAACACACCTGCGTATGGCCAGTCCAATGCCGGGGGCCGAAGCGAAGTTTTTGCCGGAAGCGAGATGGAAAGCTATCTGCGGTACATTCAGACAGCTGGCAAGTCGCCTCCCTATACATGGAGCATACGCGGGTTCTCTCCGTCGGAGGTGGACGGTCTGGCGTCGACAGACGCGCGTCATCCATGGGCCGCAAGGTACTCTCTGGGCAGGCAGTCACGAACCGGATTTACATGGGACTACATACGTCCCACGCTGGGGTTTTCGGTGAATTCCGCTTACCCCTTCGGAGGGAACGATGGGGTCGTGTGGACGGGTAAGGGACTGACGACGACGTTCCAGGCCGGGGTGGCCGCACGCTACGGGGCATTTTCAGCGACGTTGGCACCCGTGGCTTTCCGGGCGGAGAACCAGTCGTTTCCATTGCTGTCCAACGGCCTCAACGGACGCCTTCGCTTTGCCGACGGACAGTTTCCATTCGGAATCGATCGTCCGCAGCGGTTTGGGACCGCTCCTTACACCCGGATTGATCTTGGCGAGAGCACCATCCGGGTGGATGCCGGGGGAGTCGGTGCCGGGCTGTCGACGGCGAGCCAATGGTGGGGCCCGACTACGGTGTATCCGTATGTGCTAGGCAACAATGCCGGCGGGTTTCCGCACGCGTTCATCGGTTCTTCCCGTCCTGCCAGCATCGGTATCGGATCACTCCACGGCCGTCTCGTTTACGGTACGCTCGATCAATCGCCTTACTCTTCGGTGACAGGGCCCGATTATTTCCAGAATTTCGAGCTGCCAGGCAAGCGTCGCTTTATGGCTGGGCTCGTCGGCGTTGCTCAGATTCGGGGCATAAGAGGCCTCGAGATCGGAGGAACCCGCTTCTTCCACGCGGCAACCCAGGAAAGCGGTTTCTCAGCGAGCAACCTCAAGCTGCCGCTTCAGAATATCTTCAAGCGGCGCCTCCAGGCCGAAGACACTGTTGTGCTCGGCGACAACACGAGTCTGAGAGAAAACCAGCTTGCCTCGCTATTCCTGAGATGGGCTCCGCCCGCGAGTGGCTTCGAGGTTTACGGAGAGTACGGACGCGAAGACTTTGCCGCCGATCTCCGCGATCTTCTCTTGGAGCCCGATCACGCGGCGACGACCAATATCGGATTCAGAAAGGCCTGGCTCGGACCTGTCGTAATGAACGCAATTCGCGGTGAGGTTTTCACATTCGAAGCCTCGGCGGGCACGCGCACGCGTGGAGAGGGCTCCATCTATCTGCACGCGCCGCTTCGCCAGGGACACACCAACCGCGGTCAGATGCTTGGAGCAAACGTTGGACCGGGTAGCGGCTCGGCGCAGATGTTCGCCTTCGACCGGTTTACGCAGCGAGGGCGGATTACGGCCTTTGTATCGAGGGTGACCAATCGGGAACTTCAATCGCCGGGGTACGTGACCGGGCCAGCCATAGCCAAGCCGGTTGACGTCCAGAACTCCCTGGGCACAGAGGTGGGTCGATTCGTCGGACCGTTTGACATTACAGGAAAAGCTGTCGTTACGTCGAATTTAAATCGTAATTTCAGGGGGGACAGGTTGAATGGTACGCTGGCTCTGGTGGTCAGGCAGAATTTCTGACGGTCGGCGTGAGTAGCGAACGATGAACGGACGGTCAATGCGGACTGCGTACTAACGGCCAGTGCGAACTGCGGACTGATTGCGGATCAAAAGACTTGCTTCGGACTGCGGACAACTAGTTGAGTCTATGGATTATTTCTCGCGCCGCCCGAGCAACCGCCCAAAGGGTACCGCGGTTGCGAGGCCGGCCAGCGCTTCAGCACGCTGCCGGCGGAGTTCCGCGAGCGCGGGCGTGCGCGCCGCTCGAGTCTCCCTCATGCGCTCCGTGAGAAACGCGGCGACGATTCCCACGAGCAGGCCGGTGATCAGACCGAGCAGGGTTTTGCGTACCGCGGTGCCGGTCTCAGGTGACACTGGGGTCTCCGGCGGTTCTACGATCGTTATTGGGGAAAGGTCCCGCGCTTCCTCGATCCTCGCCTGCTCGTATGCTCCTGCCATCCGGGTGTAAATCTCCTGTTGCATGCTGACGGCGCGAGCGAGCCGGTCATTCTGCATGCGAAGCTGCGCCGAGTTTTCGTAGTCGCGGTTCATTTCGCGGAAGCGACTCATGTCCTCCTCTGAAATTCTGAGGCGCGCGAGTGCCTCTCCAAGCAGCTGTTCAACAAATGCCCGCTCTGCTATCGCATCACCCCGCCGGCGCTTCACGGTGTGAGCATTCAGCTCTGCAAGTATGTTCGACGCAATCTGGCTCGCCAGCTCCGGCCGGATTGATTTTACCTTCACGATGACGATACCTGTGCGTGAATAGAGGCTTGCATCCACGTTTTTCAGCAGCTCGTCGACGACGCGCGCCGCGCCAACAGCAGGGTTCTGGCCGCCGAAGCCGTAAAACGATGCGAGCGTTCCTCGAGAACGGCCGCTGTCGGTAACGACCACATACTGCGCCCGGGAGACCGGACCAAGTATCGCCTTGCTCTTGACCAGCTCAGTGTAGAAGACCGTTGTCTGCGATGGATCGGTCCCAGTCCCAGCCGCAAACCCGAGCTGTTGCATCGGGCCCGGTGCCTGCGAAACAGACCGGGCCGCTCGGGTAACGAACGATGCCCGGGCCTCATACAGGCTTGCTTCGGTGACGGACGTCACGGCGAGTATCAGTGCGCCAATCAGAGATGTAAGCGCGAGCGTACGTCGGTATTTCAGCAGTACGCTCAGAAACGCGAGAAGCGATGTTTCCTCGCGCGATCCATCCGTGTTGGCAACCCGGGCACGCGCCATCGGCACGGCGGCGGGGTTCTCGCTCATCAGCTTCTGGCGCGCGCGTGCATTGGCCTGATCCGCTCGACTGACAGGTAAAGAATGCTCAGTAGCAGGGCGCCCGCGCCGATCGCGATCAGGAAAAAGGTAGGCCGCAGCCAGGCCAGAATTGCAAGCAACGCGAGAATCATGTTTATCAACACAATCATCGAGCTGACCTGGGCGTGACTGCGGCCGGCCTGCACCATTCGCTGGTATGCATGACTATGGTGCGCGTGATACCAGCGCTCACCATGCGCAATCCGCCGGCAGAGCGTAACGGTGGCGTCAAACACGAATGCCCCGAGAAGCAGAACCCAGATGAGAAGCGGGATAGCCCCGGCGTTCTCTGAAGCGATGGCGAGAACTGCAAACAGATAGCCTAGCATGCCGCTGCCGACGTCGCCCATGAAGAGTTTTGCCGGCGCCCAGTTGAGAGGAAGGAATCCCGCGCTGGCTGCGGCTATGAGCAGGGATACCATCGCCAGTCCTTCGTGACCCATTACCAGCAGAATCAGACCGCCGATTACACCTGTTGTAATCGCTTCTCCGGCGGCGAGACCGTCGATGCCGTCGACGAAATTGTAGAGGTTTATGGCCCACACAATCCCAATTACCCCGAGCGCCGTTCCTGCGGGTCCGAGCAACAACTGGGTCGAGCCGACACTGAGAGCGGACAGCCCTCCGAGCCAGTACATCGCCCATCCCGCCGATAAAAAGTGCACTGCAAACCGCACGAGTGCAGGGAGATCGCGGTGGTCATCAATCCAACCGACGGCGGCAATCATCGCGCCGCCGCCCACGAGCGCCAGCGCAAGTTCCCACTCTATCCAATGCCACATTGCCGCGAGAATAATTCCACCAAGAACGGTGAATGCGATAGCAAGCCCTCCGCCCCGCGGCGTGGGCGCGGAATGCGAGCTCCGTTCGTTGGGGATATCCAGTAGCCGGTCGAGCGCGTAAAGACGAACGCGGCTTGCAAGCAGCCAGCTCAGAATTGCCGCAGCGACGATGAACACCAGGCGTTCCAGCATCAGTTCCCTGCTCTCGCACGCGCGCGGTACCACCGGGCAGTCTGAGCCATTCCCTCGTCAACCGTCATCGGTGCACGAAAGCCCGTCATCTCCCGGAGGTTCGAGGTGTCGACGAATAGCGATCCTGTCAAGGCCGCAATGGATTCGGTTGTAAGATGGGCGGGAACGAATCGCGAGAGCAAGTCCCCAACGCGCCCCGCACCCCGCATGAACACTGAAGGCACTGGAACAAGCCTCGCATTTTTGCCGAGGGCGGTCGCAACAGCTCGCAGGAGTTCGGGAGTCGACAGGTCGTACTCATCACTCACGTAGAAAGTTTCATGCGCAGCTCGCGGGGCCAGCATCACTGCCTCAATCGCCGCCGAAACGTTTCGGACATGCGCAAAACTGCGGCGGTTGGCAATACGTTTGAACGGAAGCGGGATGCCGTAGTCGACTGCCTTGAACAACCGCAGCATGTTGGCCTTGATACCCGGTCCATACACCAGGGGAAGACGGAGAATCGGGGCATGCATTTCGTTTCGCAAAGCCAGGGTACGAACCAGGCGTTCTGCCTCGAGCTTGCTCTGGCCGTATGCGTCAGTGGGCTGAGGCGGGGTCTCCGTCGTCAGCATGGCGCTGCTCTCCGAAGCGACGGCCTTGACCGAGCTGATGAAGATGAATTCGCGAACTCCAGCCGCAAGGGCCGACTCGAGGACAAGCCTCGTACCCTCCACGTTGATCCGCATGCACTCGGAGGCGGGATCGTCCGGACCTGCCGCCGCAGCATGTACCCGGGCCGCCAGATGGACGACCGTGGACGCTCCGCGCATGGCTTTGTGGATCGCCTCGCCGTCCATGATATCGCGAGCAAATATGGTTTCTATGCCCGCAACCGGGATCGGGGCTCCTGACCGGGTCATGCCAACCACACGGTGTCCACCCTGCATCAGCGACTCGCAGGTATCCCGGCCAATAAACCCGTTTGCACCGGTCACGACGATTCTGCGCCGGGCTCCCTGAATATCAGTCAAACACCGCGCTCCAATACATCGCAAAGGCGGGAGCAGGCACCCGACTTTCCCCCACTCGCCTCGATTTCCGCCCTGGCCCGGTTCCCCATTTCGCTCAGGCGGGATGGGTCAAGCGCAACGATATCCTTGAGAACCCGTACGGCGCCGTCGACATCCCCATGCCGTACGTGCCAGCCGACATCGGCGCTCGCAAGAATGTCTGCCACATGATTCTCGTCTGGTCCAACGAGAAGAATTGGCCGGCCTACGGCCATTGCACCGTAAACCTTGCTGGGGTGCACGATTCCCGGGATCGCGTCGCCGACGGTAACGACATGCACATCCGCGGCCGACAGTGAGTGTCTCAGCTCGCTCTGCGGCTGGTAGGGCAGCGAGACGACATTCGGGAGCGCAGCGTCGTCGATCTCGCGCTTGCCCACGCCGCCTCCGATGAAAACGAAGACCAGCCGCTGTTCATCCGTCAGTCTCCGCGCAGCGGCGAGGATCGTTGTCACCGGATTGGACGGTCCGTGGTTCCCGCTGTACATGATGACAGTGCGACTGGCCAGTTTATGAGCGCGCCTGAACGGATTGTCCCCATGCGCAATCAACGCCTGCGGGTCTTCCGCCGGCCACGGTGGAAGAGTGGTGATTTTGGCGGTGACATCCACCTTGCGATTGATTCGCTCGGCCATGAGCCGGTCCAGGACAATTACATCCGACGCCCGTCGCAGGACGACCCTGTTCATCCAGTCGAACATTTTCACCGGAAACGACTCGGGGTTTGCCATGCCCAGGGCAACAATCTGATCGGGATTGACGTCCATCACCCAGTATTTGAGGCTAGCCCGGTGAATTGCGCCCATCACTACTGCACCGAGCGTGGCAACGGGTGGCGAAGTGCTGACTACGACTGCGTCCACGCCGCGCAGCGAAACCGACCGTGCGACCGCCTGCATCACGAACAGAACGCCGCCGGCGAGGCGGATGGCAATCGAACTTTTTCCGAACGAGGAAAACGGGATTCTGCGAATATCGACGCCATTGAAGTGCTCGCGGCGCGGATAGGTGACCGAGGGGTCGTCGTACCCCCGGTCTGCAGTATAGACCACAACCCGATGGCCCCGCCGCGCCAGCTCCTCGGCAGCATCTGCCATGTGCTGCCCGACGGCGGCCGGGTCGGGCACATAGGTCTGGCTCAGAAACAGAAAGGTTCGGCCTGACGCCATCACTGCGTGACGGAGCCGTAAACATCCAGCGTTTCCCGTGCTGCACGTGCCCATGAGAAACGACGCGCGTTCTCGTGACCGCGCACGAGCAATCGCTCTCGAAGATCCATGTCAACAAGACACTGTTTGAGAGCATTCGCCATGTCGTCAACGGAAAAGGGATCGAACAGCAGTGCGCCTTCTCCCGCGACTTCCGGCAGTGCGGCGGCCGACGAACATGCTACTGGAACGCCCGCATGCTGCGCATCGAGCACGGGCAAGCCAAACCCCTCGTACACCGACGGAAACACGAATAGCGAGGTGTCGTGCATCAGCGCCCTCACGTCCTCGTCGGGCAGATACCCGGTGAATCGGATGCGATCGCTTCCAGCCCGCTCAATCTCCGCCCGTATTTCTGCCTTCTCCGGCAGGTGGCCAACCAGCAGCAGTGAATGCGGAATCTCGCCGGATATTCTGGCAAACGCAGAAATAAGACGCGGAATATTCTTGTGGGCGCTGAGGCTGCTGAACGCCATTACGAATGGGCGGGTTACGCTTCGGACGGCTTCGCTTATCTCTATCGATTCGCCCGGTTGGACATCGGCTGGTTCCCGCCCAGCCGAATGTACAACCGTGATTTTTTCAGTTCGGACATGCAGGTGCCGCACAATCTCATCGCGCGAAAACTTCGAGATGGTAATCACGCGATCCGCGCGCCAGATACTGGTCTCGACGAAGAATTGAAACGCCCGGCGACCGAGGGCGGTTCTCCTGCCCTGATGTCCCAGATAGTTCAGGTCGTGCACCGTTACGACCTGAGGACAGCGGGCCGCAAGCGGGCCGACGTAGCCCATATTGTGAACCAGGTCCGGCTTCGCCTTCATCAGCTGCAGCGGGAGCGCCGCCTGCTCCCACGCATAGCGCACCGCGCGCCGATGAGCGATGAAGGGACAGACAACCCGGCGAAAGTTCCGGCCAGGCGTCACATCGAGATCGGCCGATTCCCTGTTGAGAAAAACTACGTATTCGTTTTCCGTATCTTCCTCGGCAAGCGCGTGGATCAGCGCCCGCGCGTACGTTTCGGTCCCGCCAACCACCCCGGGAATGAGGTACAACAAGTTGAGCGCAATAATCATCGCGCAAGCAAGCCAGACGCGGGGGCGCGAAGTGACCTGTCGGGGGCAGGCCACACCTGGCGAAGTGCGTGGGGGGCCCAGCGAAGCCGTGAGACGAGCTGCATCAGTTTGTATGCGGTACCGACAACCACCAGGGAATAGAAGATCCCTCCGAAGTCACCGCGGTTGAAGTCGAGCGTATAGGCAAAAACAATAAAATAAAGTCCGGGGTACAGCTCAGCGTTTCGGACGAGCTTCATCAGGAAGATCGACAGAATCGCGAAAACAATGAACGGGCCCGGCCAGCCAAAATTCAGAAACGCTTCGGTTACGGGGGTATACGCGAAACCCATCAGACCAACCGACGCGAAGGCATCCCTCATGAATTGAAGGGACAGACTCTCCGGCTTCTCAGGCCAGAATGCACGCGGGAGAAACAGCGATGGCGCCGAAAGATAGGTCAGTCCCCAGCGCAACGGCCGGTCGACGATCGTGTAATGCATCAACGTCTGAATCGGCGACACAAATTCGCTCTGCGTGACGAGCAGCTCGACCGGGTTGAATCTCGCCAGAATCGCCGGGTTATCCGATATCTGCCGGAAGATGCCGATTGCAGTCATTGCAGTGAACGCAACGAACCCGACCACCACCGTGCCGGCGCGGATCACAGCCCGACGCCGCGTGGCGACGACCCCGGCCAGAAAGACGAACATCGGCAGGAAGTCCCGACGGGTTCCAATCGATAACAGGAAGAGCACAAACGATCCTACCGACGCAATTACAATCCAGCGGGCCCTTGCCGTCAGCGCTGGCCACCCAACCATCAGATACATCACGAAACCGTTCACCAGAAACATCATGACTACCCAGAGCTGCGTCCCAATCGAGGCGCCACCGTCCCGTCGGTTCAATACCAATCCAAGTTGCGCGCCGCCCGACCGTGCGTAGAAGCCTATCAGAATGAATGCGATGAGCATCACCACGGCATTGGAAAACGTTGGGCGTATCCTCGCCATGCTCCCGGCCGAGACATCCCGCCACGGCACGCGATACCACCACTGCACCAGGTTGAAACCCAGAAAAGCAGTTCCATAGGCGAATGCGGCATTCGCCATTCCACCGGTTTCGCCGCCAACTCCAAACAGCGCTGCAAGCGGCAGGGTTGCGCCATAGAGAAAAAGAAAGAGCGCAAAAAAAATCCTAATGTCCTGAAACACCCACCGCCCGTTGAACAGCCGGAGAAGCCCCATCGCCGCCAGGAATTGTCCGACAACGAAACAGGTCGCTGCTTCGAGACGCTCCCCAAATGGGAGGTAAACGATCGCTGCCAGATGCAGGCAAAGCGCGCTACCGAGAAGTATCCCGGAAGATTCCGGGAAACGCTCCGCGGGCGCGTTCATGATGCTATCCATCATACGTGGATCGGATACCGTCCGTAACGACGCGGCGGAGCTGGCCGATCTGGCGACGCGCATAGTAGCGAAGCATCCAGCTCGTTGGCGAACCCCGCAGGCCGTGGCTGCGTTCCAGGTACTTCCAGTGCTTGGAAACCAGATGCCGGGTGTTACGCCATGCGCGATATTCGAATAACAGACGATTCATGCGATGCCCGCCTGTCGCCGAGATTGGACCACGCAAATGGAAGCAGACCGTGTTCGGCGAGAAGAAAGCCCTGGCGCCGCACGCGTTCGCCGCCAGATAGAAGTCTGTTTCCTCGCGCCACGAGTTTCCGGCGTACCACGTGTCGAAAGTCACCTGCGAAAAAACGTCCCTTCGTATCAGCGCTATCGAGTGGAGAAACGGCGCAGGTACCGGCGCCGCGGTCGTCACAGAGAAATCGGCGTCCATCAACTCAAAATCGAACACCGATCCAGAAAATTGCCTGGCTGGGGGAGGGTCGAGCAACTGCGAAGCGTTGAAGTCGCCGCTTATCCGGGCCGTCACGAGGCGTCCGGCAATGATTGAGGCGTCGAGTAAGCGCGCATCGCGCAACAGCACGGCGCAATAGTCGGTGGCAAGCCACACATCGTCTTCTCCGAAAAGAACCCATTCCGTATCGGCAACGGCGATCCCCGATCTGCGGGAATGGGGCTGACCCCGTTGATTGTCGTGACGGACAATCGTCACTGGAACTTCGGTGTGATTTGCGAGCTCGCGAACGCGCTGCTCCGTACCATCTGTTGAGCCGTCGTCGACAACCACGATCCTGGAAACGCCCGGATGCACCAGGTACGAAGGCCATACTGCCTCCAACGCCTTGATCCGGTTACGAGTGGGGATGACTATGGTTATCATCGGTTTCAGGGCGCTTTCCCCTTTAACGCGCCGCCGGTATTGCGTCCCACCGCGATGTTGCGGGCCTCGCTGGCGCCACGCGCTGCATCGAGCCCGCGATAACCCTCCCAGCCACCCCGCACGACATTCGCGGGAATGCGAAGGTCTCTCTTCACCAGACCAACCACACCCATTGCGGCGGCGTGCAGCAGCAACCTCGCCGCATACCGAGCGCGCCAGAGCGGTCGGTCGCCAATGGCCTTCCAGACGAACAACACTCGCGATCGCTCGCGCTCCCGCATCTGTGTGTGCAGCGGAGGACGATTGACGGTGCTCGGATAATGTTCTATCGCCATTTTCCGGGACGAGATCATCTTCCATCCCGACCTTGCTACTCTGTGCGCAATGTCGACGTCCTCATGCCAGAAACTACCCAGGGCCTCATCGAACCCCCCAACCGCCTCGACTGCCTCGCGTCTGAACGACATGTTGCCCCCGCTGAGCCAGGCTGCCGGCTGGTCTGCTGCGGGATGGCTTGCCGGGCCGACATTGAACCCGCCCCAGTCGATCCGGTAGCGATCTGACGTGAGACCGAGCACACGATAGGCCGCGTTCCGCGCGGGATTGTAGTGACCGGGATGATCAACGAATCCACCAACGCCGCCTATTGTCGGATCATCGTAAAAATCGAGCATGGCCTCCACCCACGTAGCGGGAAGTCTCACATCATCGTCGAGAAATGCGACGACATCGCCCTGAGCCATTGCCAACCCGGCGTTACGCGCGCGGGATGTACCGAGTCCATCAGCGAATTCGGCAATTTGCAGTGAAAGACGGGTCCCGAAACGAGTGCGAAGGCCGGCCACCGCTCCGTCAGGATATCCCTGAAGCACAAGCACAACGTCGAAAGCACGCGCTGTTTTCTGGGACGCCAGGTCTTCGAGGCAGACCTCCAGCGGCCCCACACGCCTGTAGGATGCGACAATGACCGAAAGATGGAGGAGCATGGGCCGGCTACGGGCGTTTCAACGCTCGCCAGTGGCCGAGCAGGCCGGCGCGGTCGAGCAAATGACGAGCAATGTTGCGTGGAATATCGTACAAATTTACCTGCGCGACGCCCGCCAGGCGAGCGACGCCCGAAAAGTGTTTTCGAATTACACGCTTGCGTTCCCGGCACGAGACCACGAACTGATTATCGCTGAGCCCTCTCATCCGCATCCTGGTGACGATGACGTCTGCGAAACGCGTCGAAACCGGGTGCGCGAAGCATCGGACGATATGGTCGTGGTCGGCCGCTATTCTGAAGGATGTGTCGAACGGGCCGACCGAATCGAATACGTGGCGACGAACGAACGTCGCGGGATGGCAGAGTGTCTCCCGCGACAGATCAGAAAGCCCGAGTGCGCGACCCATGGCCCCCGACGTCTCGCCGTCCACGAATAGCATCCGGCCATAAATCAGGTCGGCTCCCTTCCCCAGTGCAACGATGCGCTCGATCACATCACTACCCGCGAGTGTGTCATCAGCGTGCGCGAAGACGATGTATGACGACATATCCGAGACAAAGCCGACCGCCTTGTTCATCGCATCGTAGAGCCCGCTGTCAGGCTCGCTAATCCAGCGATCAATGAGGTTATCGCACCGTTCCAGAATCTCAACGGTTCCATCGGTCGATCCGCCATCAACGACGATGTACTCGATGTTCGGATATGTTTGCGCGGCGACGGCCTGGATGGTTTCCTCGAGGTGCCGGGCGCCATTGTACACAACCGTGATGACCGTCACGAGCGGGAGTTCGGCCCGATCTCCCGTGTGCAACAGGGCATTCAGCCGGCTCACGCAGGCGACCCCCGCTACCTCCCAGTTCAGATGCTCCTCAAAAGCGCGAAACGTCGTCGCACAAAGCTCTTCGTACCTTTGACGGTCATTCCACAATGCAGTGATCTCCGAGGCCGCCGACTCTACCAGGCTGGTGAGAGAGAACAGATACCCGCTGCGGCCGTGCAAAACTGCCGAAGGGATGCCACCTACATCAGATGCAATTGACGGCAGGCCGAACGAGCTCGCTTCGCAGAAGACAATCCCAAAACATTCAGCCCTGCTTGGCATGACCAGAAAGTGAGATCGCGCAAAAAGCCCGTCGAGCTCCCGACGGCCGATGGTCGTTGACTTGTCGACGTAGCCGCGAACCACAACCTTGTCATGCAGGTGATCCGGGACTACGGGGCTTGACCCCACCACTGTGAGCTCTACCGGAATCCCGCGCGCCGCAAGCGTAGTGAGGAGATCCATTGCAATGTCTCCGCCCTTCCGGGTCCAATCTACGCCGACGAAGAGCAGTCTGCATACATCGCGGCCGCGCGCTCTGACAATTTCTGAAACTGAAACCGCACTGCGATCACAATCGATGTTTGCGCCGAATGGAATCACGTGAACTTTCGATGGATCTGCCCCGTAGTCATTCAACGCGGAGCGCGCCGCCCAGTCGGAGGCGTAGATTGCGAGCGAGGATGACGTCAACGCGGCGTGTTCCAGCTCGTTGCCGGCTCTTATCGAGGCAGGAGCAAGGTTCTCGAACTCTGGGTAGAGTCCCACCATTTGTGCGAACGTCGCGTCAGTCCAGAAGACCACAGGCGCCTTGCCTGAAAAGGAAGCGATCGGAATTGTGCCGGGAGAGAAAACAATATCGATATCCCTGCCTGCGAGCTGTTGTTCGATCTGGCTCGCGTAACCACGCGTAACCTGTCGATGCCGCTCCCGGAGAAATCGCCTGCCTCCAGCTAAACGATGCCAGAGTCGCCGCGCGGCCAGCTGCGCACCGGCCGGATCTGCAAGGGGGCCAACGTACGTGACGTCGACGCCCTGTCCCTCGAGGGCCTTTGCCATGCGGGCTCCAGTTCCCGACCACTGACTTGCGTCGTGCGCGTCGTAAGTCGTTACGTACGCGAGCTTCAACGGTCGCCGGATTGCGGGGTGTCAAGCCAGTCATCCCGCATTGCAAACCGCCTCCACTCTTCGTGCCGTATGAGCCGCACATCGTACCTGGCCCGATTGCGGTGGTAGAAGGCGCGTGCCAGATCGATCCGCCAGGCCGACTTCCCCGCTGCCCGCCGGGCAACTGCGGTCACCAGCGCGCGAGCTGCAAAACCCGAGTGTGCTGCGATACGGCGGATCAATCGCGCCCGTCCGGGCACGAGCTTCCGGTAATCAGTGTAGCTATCGCAGTATCCCTGATCGGCGAGACGCGAGTTGACATATCGCTGTGTCATTCGCGAAGCGGGAATGATGTGATGCGTCACCGCCAAGGGGACGTACGCGAACCGGTAGCCAAGTTTTTTCACCTTGATGTTGAGACCGGTCTCGTTGTCACCGGTAAACTCCCCGGCGTTGGTATCCGGGTTGAATCCGCCAGCGCGCATGAAAGCGTCGCGTGTTATGGCCTGATGACAACTGAAGACTCCAGGATCGTCGTCCGCGACGATGAGGCTTTCGCCGAGGTCGTTGAGGCTGAGGAGCGCGTTGCGGCAGTGCTCGAGAATCCACCGAGGAGGCTCTGTATCCCACTTGGGAAGAACGCGGCCGGTGACGGAAGCCACGTTTGCGCCGTCAACGAACCCCTCGACGATACGCATCAACATGTGAGGGTCGGCAAGCATGTCGTCGTCGGTGAAGTAGAGAATCGTGCCGCGTGATGCCAGAGCGCCGGTGTTGCGGGCAAAATGAGCCCCGCGCCGCCGTTCAGTGATGCCGGTGATGCCGGGGTGCAATCTTGCCAGATCCCTGATCGCTGCGCTCGTGCTGTCGGTCGAGTTGTTGTCGACCAGTATCAACTCCCGGCTCTCAGCCGGATAAGACTGACGCACGATGGTTTCAACTGTCTCGTTCAACATTCTCGAACGGTTGAAAGTCGGGATGATCACTGAGATGAACGGCAACGGCGGCAATTCCGTCACACCAACGCCTCTATGATTTCGCGCACCCGTCCGCGAAACTGCGGCCTTCCCCATCGTTTCGCATGGGCGTACCCCCTTGCCGTCAGCACGGCGCAAAGCGCGTCGTCCGTCCACAGCCGCACAAGTGCTTCATGTATCTCCTCTACCGACGCCGGATCAAACAACAGTGCCGCATCGCCGACCTGATCCGGGATGCCATAGATTCGGGATGTTGCAACCGGACAGCCAAGTGCGAACGCTTCGAGCTGGGGGATATTCGTGGGTCCAAAGAATGTGGGCATGATCAGCGCGCGCGCGCGAATGTAGAGCTCCGGCATCGTCTCGTCCGCCACGTATCCCATGAAAGTGACGTTTTCCGTCATGCCCAGTGCACTGACCTGCTCTTTCACATCGCTGTAAGCGTTCCGGTCCGTCGCGCCTGCCAGCACAAGCCGCACGTCCGGGTACTGACCGAGCATGCGGGATAAAGCCGTTATGAGCGCGGAGTGATTCTTATGCCTGTAAAACTGGGCCGGATAGAAAAAAAACTTTGGCGGCAGTGCCATAACGCGCCCCACACGGTTGTCGCGGGCAATCGGGCGGTCGAAGATATACCCCGGAGGAATATATGGGAGCACATATACTTTTCGGGAATCGATTCCATAGGAGTCCACCAGTTGGCGCGCTCCTGTTTCCGAATCGACCATCACGCCGCGCGCCCAGCGACATGTTTCCCGAAAATGAAACTCGCGTGATTCGAACTCACCATTGTCCCCAACCTCGGGAAAGCGGGACTCGTAGCGGTGCATCAGATCGTGGACCGTGCCCAGCGTCGGCACCGGGGCGCGGAACGCGTACCGTTCGTGGTTTGGGCAAACCCACAGATCGCACGCGGCAGAAATCAGTTTTCTCACATTCGAGTCGAGACGGCTTGCCGAACGGCGCCAGAGGCTGACCGGCAGTCTTGAGTAGTGCCACACACGATTCAGCGCGTTGTTCCACGAGGTACTCTCCAGCTGAACAACTTCGACCCCCGCGTCGAGCCGCTGCAACCAGAATTCATGAGTAACAGCAGCCACGAGGCTGAATTCGGAACGTGGCAGTGCGAGGACAGCATCGAGCACCGCTTGCGTGTACTGGAATGCACCGCCACCTCCTTCAGACGTCAGCAGAATGCCGATCCGTTTCATCCCCGCCCAACGAAACACGCCCCCCAGCTTTCCAGGCCCGGCTGGGTGTCGAGCATCCACGCGCGCGACGCTACGAGCGTCATCTCTGATGCATTGAGGGCCAGTTCGATTTCGGGCGCGAACAGATATCGCATCCGGTGGGTTTCGCGGAGAGTTTCCGTTAATCCAGAGGCCCTGTCCACGACCATTACGCTGTAGTGGACGTCGACAACGTTCTCCAGGTGGCGCATAACCGGCTCGGCGATCCGCGTTACTTCAGTGCAATCGTCAGACAGCCTTTTCACCGCTACGGCCGGACGTTGTGCAAGCACTGCGGGTCCATACCAGCAATCGAAAACGAACACGCCCCCAGGTACCAGATGCTCCCGGACGGTTGCGAAGGCAGCGCCAAGGTCTTCATTCGTCGTCTGGTAACTCATTACGTGAAACAGGCTGATCACCGCGTCGAATTTCCGCTCAAGCCGAACCGTCCGTGCATCGCCGGGCTCGAAGCTGAGCCGGCCCGCGAGCGGTTCCGGCAGCGTGGCCTTTCGATTGCGCGCGGCTTCGAGCATGCCTTCGCTCAGATCGACACCAGTCACACTGTATCCCAGTGCAGCCAGTTCGGCCGCATGCGCCCCCGTGCCGCAACCCAGTTCAAGAAGCGAATGAGCCGTTGGCGCGGCGTTCACAAGCAGATCACGAACGTAGCCTGCTTCCGCCGCGTAATCCTTGCCGCGATATAGCAGATCGTAGTAGCGGGAATAGGCGCCAAATACGGTCACGATAGCACGGTCCTGACACCTGCCACAACGCGGTTCATCTGTGCTTCCGTCAGCGCCAGGCCGCTGGGAATATAGAATCCCCGTCTTGCGATCCGCTCGGCGACCGGATAACTCTCGCCGGCGAACAAGCCCTGGCGGCGGTACACCGGTTGCTCATGCATCGGCCAGAAGAAAGGCCTGGAGCCAATGCCTATCTCGCTCAGCCGCTTCATCGCCTCAATTGCGTCGAACGGAACGTCATCGTTCAGAACCATCCCATATACCCAGTTCACGTTGCAGGCGTAGTCCGTCGACGCGAGGGGGAGCTGAACGCGATCAAGGCCGGCAAACAAATCGGTATACCGTTCGAACATGCGACGCTTGCGCTCAACGAACTCATCGAGCCGTTCGAGCTGAGCCAGTCCAACGGCCGCCTGCAGGTTGGTCATCCTGAAATTCCATCCCAGCTCCTCATGCACAAATCGTCGCTGCGACGTGAACGCGAGATTCCGAAGCGACCTGCATCGCTCGGCGAGCGCGTCGTCATCGGTGACAATCATTCCGCCTTCACCGGTGGTAATGTGCTTGTTCGGATAGAAGCTGAAGGTCGAGATGTCGCCAAAGGAACCGCACGACTTGCCGCGATAGGTCTGCCCGATCATCTCGGCGGCATCTTCGATGACCGACAGCCCGTGGCGGGCGGCAATGTCGAGGAGCGGATTCATGTCCACCGGAAGACCGTAAATATGGACGGCCATGATAGCGCGCGTGCGAGACGTGATGCGGCTTTCGATCGCTCGAACATTCATGTTCCACGTAGCCGGCTCGCAGTCGATGACGACCGGAACGGCCCCTAACCGTGAGATCGCCGAGGCGCAGGAAATGATTGTGAAGGTCGGAAGGATGACTTCATCGCCGGTCTCGATATCAAGTGCGGCTGCAGCCGCATCGAGTGCCGCCGAGCCGTTGCATACCGCGACTCCATGCTTACGGCCAACGCTTGCGGCGAATCGAGTCTCGAATTCGCGGATGAATGGGCCCTCCGATGAGATCCATCCGGTGTCGATGCACTGATTGAGATACCTACGCTCGTTACCGTCGAGGACCGGTTCGTTCACCGGGATAAACGCGTCAGTCATATCGATTGAAAATACACCTTGCCTGGGCCATGAGCATGGCCTCCGCGCGGGCGGGCCTGAAAAACCTTACCCGGGAATTTCCACCCGGTCGGCCGCTACTCCCTCGAACCGCGTCTTGTCCTGATCCCCCGCATATGGCCCCTGTTTCACCTCGACCATTTCGACCTCGTCGAGGACCTGGAATCCATGGCCGCCGGTGGCAAGGAGTATCACGTCGCCGGCATGGAGGATCCGGCTTTGTAGATACACCTGAGAACTGTCATAAAAATCCACCCTCAGGCGCCCCTTCTTGATAAACAGCACTTCCTGCGTGTACTGAACGCTTCGCGCTACCGGATTATGCACGTGCGGGTCAATCACCTTGCCCGCCGGATGTCGCATGAATGCAAGCTGCTGCGAAAGATCGTTAGGTGTGAAGAAGTGGATTCCGTGCTCATGAAAATCGCGAGACACGATTACAGCCAGAAGGTCGTCGCCCGATTTCAGCGTCTCTATCATCGGCCGGCGCAGCAGAGGCGAACCGACGCCGCAGAGATATAGGGAATCATGCTGCAATATACGTTTGGGCGGCGGCGCCCGTCGCCGATATAGTTCGACCGGTGCAACCAGGGAGCATTTGTTTCAGCCACATATATACGCTCCCGCGCGCTCGACGACGTGCCTGGGTCAGACAATGCCGGATTGGGCACGCTGTCATCGGCCGGGTGAACACCGAGACGTGGGGCATTGTAAAGACCTCGTGCGGCATTTTGCCGGATACGAACGAGATCAGCTACCATCCGGAGACCGTCGGCAACTACTGCCACTTTCGAACCGGGCTGATGCGTCCAGTTCACTGACACCTCGCGAATATCGTATCCCAGCTCGCGGCAGATAGATAAAGAGAGCATGATCAAAGTCGGAATGACGAGTGTCCGGTTGTGCCATTATGCACTCCGAGATGTACGTGGCAGTTTTCACCCGCATGCATCCGCGCGCCTTCAGCGGTCGCAAAAAAAAAATTGTGCAGTGAAAGGGTTGGGACAATTTCCGGGGCCTTGGCAAATATCATTTCACGACTGCCCAGGAGTTTCCGCTTTTGTGGTGTCGCCGGCAGAGGGTCGCCAGGCCGACCTGTTTATCACCCGACGACCCCTCCCCGGCGCGCGTCTGCTGGACATGGAACGATGACCGGTACTAGATCGCCGACAATGCGGCGCCGGCCGGACAGTCGATACGCTGAGACCGCAACACCCCGGCACCCTGGAACCGGAGGATTAGTACCCGGTCAAGCTGGCTCCGGCGTGCGCGGGCACAAAGAGCCGGCGCTGATTCATCCTCCGCAGTTTGCGCGCGCCTCCTCGGTGAATATGCCCCCAGCCCGTAGTAGCGACTCAGCTTGCATCCGAATGCCGGCATTCCGTCTATCATCGCCATCCCGGAAAGGGCGGGCGCAATGAATGATGCATAGGTGCAAGCCCCAGGTCGCGCGAGAATGCTCCAGTAGGCAGTCTCGGACTGCGGAATAAAAAGGGCAGTTCTTCGCCGTTCGTCACGCGGCAGTCGACTCAATGCCCGCAGCTGGTCGAGAACCTGAATGTTTCGCGAATTGCGGATGCCCGGTTGCAACACTCCAGGCTCGATCAGCCGGGGCAATGCACGGATTCCATCGGCAGATGGCGGGCCACCGTCGGACTGGTAAACTGCGCGACGGGTCGCAGCGTTATCCCGGAGCATCTGAGCGGGCCATCGCAGAGCATTCGCGCCCATGGAAATCAGCAGCGGAATGGCGATAAACGCGACGAGCGCAAAAACCGCGGGAGTGCGGCTCAGTGAATGCTGAGCCCTGGCCGCCGGTATCGCGGGCCGGGCCGGAATCCCAGGCTCGCCCGTCCCGGTCCTGTTGGGGAGCATGAGGACATTGGCTGCGGCAACGAGCAACGCTACCGACAGCCAGCGCTGCACATCGGAGAAGTAGAACGCCGACCCACCGTCGATGTGGACTGCGAGTCCCGGAGCGATTCCAGCCGCCGCGATCACCACGACCGACTCGGCGTCGAGCAACCGGCGTTCCCTGATTGCCGCATAAAGATCGCCAAGAGTCCGAACACCCTCGTACCGAAGCCTGAGCACGACGAAAACCCACGACCACAGTAGATGTATCACGAAGAAGAACGGCCACCACGGGCGAGGCACGAACGCGTTCAGGAAATCGAACGCCGCAAACCCTTCATTGTGAGCCGGCTGCGATACGCGACCGTAAGTCAGAAAAACGAGCAACACCAGCACCACGCCAGCCGCTGCAAAAAGAGGATGCCTGTAAAGGCGCAGCCGGAACCCAAGGTACAGTGAAAGGCCAAACCCGAGTACCATCAGCGAGATCTTGACATATCCCAGCGCGACAATTCCCAGCGGGAAAATTGCCAGCACAAAAAATGAATCCGTCACCTTGTTTCCGCGCGTCTTCCAGAACACGAACGCGGTTGCCAGCAACAGCAGCGCGACGGGTACCGCGACTGTATAAGACTCTGAGATGACCACGTTCGATGTCCACACCCCCATCGAATCCATCGCCGAAACCGGAATCACTCCCACGCTTGCAACGAGTAAAACCAGCCATGGCCGAACGCCGCTCAATGGTCCACGCGCGGCCGTCCCGGACAGCCGGCCGATTTCGGTTGCTACAGCCAGGATAGCGCCAAAGAAGAGCGGAATTGCAATGACTGGGAAGGCAAGCTGATAGAAATCCAGACTGTCAACGCCGAGCAGGTTCGACCATTGAGCAAAGAGCCACATCGAGCCCCAGTGGTAGGCAGTATATGGGAGCCCATCTAATCCGGTGCTCGCGCTGCCGTAGGTGCGGAGCATGCTGGCAAATGCCATCAGCGGCAGCGAGTCATGATGCACGACACCACTGACGGCGAGATTTTCGAAGAAGAGAGGATTCTTGTAGATACGTCCCCAAACCACCCCGGATGTCCACAACGCAAACGCGCCGCTGCCGCCTATGATCGCGGCACTGGTTCGCGGAGACTCACGCTGCAACCAGCTGATCAGGGTCAGGACGAAGGCAATCGCCCCCGCGACACCCAGCACTGCACCCGAACTAACACTCCCTTCACCAGCGATCCGCCCAGCGGCAGCAGTGAACGCGAGCGCCACCAGCCATAGGAAGCAGTAAGATGATAACCAGGAATACTTACCGGTCCGCAACGCTATGAGATGCCGTACAGAGTGCGGAAACGAGATGAGGAACAGACTGAAGCCGACGGTCCTCAGCACGGGCGCGACCGGATTTGAAAAGCCGCTCCGGCTCATCCAGTAAACCGCACCAATGACAATAGCGGCAACCGAGGAGCAGACAACGACGGTTCCGAACGATTCATCGGCCAATCGCCTCTCCCGTTTCACGGCGTTCTGAAGCGGGTGGTCAGCCGGCTCTGCGTCAGCGGTCACCGGATCAGGGGCAGCTGAATTTCCTTTTCGTGCTTCACCCTTCGATCGATCGTGCTTTCCGCGGCGACGAATCCGGTGGCGCGATGCCGGTCGACCGGTCGACGACATACAGCGGACGCTGTTTCACCTCGTCATAAATACGGCCTATGAATTCGCCGATCAGACCAAGACAGATGAGTTGCACTCCGCCAAGGAACAGAACCACGACAATGGTCGAGGCCCAGCCGCGTGCCAGATCGGCCGAAGTCGTAAGACGCTCGATGATGAACGTGACCCCGAGTATGAAACTCGCTCCGGAGACGACGAACCCAAAATATGTGGCAAGGCGAAGTGGCGCCTTCGAAAGCGAAAAGATGGCGTCCGTCGCGAGTCCAAAGAGTCGCGCCAGCGAATACTTCGTTTCTCCCGCGAACCGGCCCGGCCGCTCAAACTGCACCGCCGTCTGCCGAAACCCAAGCCACGCTCTGAGCCCGCGGATGTAGCGATTGCGCTCCGGCATGGCGTTCAGGAGATCGACCACCTGGCGGTCCATCAGGCAGAAATCGCCGGTATCCGGGGGAACCTTGACTTCACTGAGGGCGCCGAACCCTCGGTAAAACAGGAAAGCTGTCGCGCGGAAGGCAAGGCTCTCGCTGCGTCTCGCTATACGTTGCGCGTAAACGACCTCGAATCCTTCGCGCCATTTCGAAACGAGGTCGACGATCAGCTCGGGAGGATCCTGAAGATCCGCATCGATGACGATCGCGCAGTCGCCCGAGACCGCGTGAAGGCCTGCCGTCACAGCCGCCTGATGACCAAAGTTCCGTGAGAAATGCAGTGCCTTGAATCGACGATCTTCATCGCAGACCGCGTCCAGCATTGCCGCCGATCGGTCGCGGCTGCCATCGTTGACGAGGATCACCTCGAACGACGCATTCATTCCTTCGAGCACGGGCAGCAGCCGCGAATGAAGCGCGTCGATGACCAGTTCCTCGTTGAAGATGGGAACTACCACCGAGATGACAGGATGGTCTTCGGCTATCGGCAAGTCGGATAGGAATGAAGGAATCGGTGAGCAGAGAAATGGCGGGGCCGCAACGACCTGCGGCGCGTGACGCAACGGCCGTGCGTCAGTAAACTTAGAGTAGCGGTACCGTGCCGCAAGTTTCTCTATCTTCATCCAAAGAACAAAAAATGACCATCGACCGGCGGGCATTTATCGCGGCAAGCGGCGGACTGATTGCGGGCGGACCCGGGGTCACACCGCCCGCCACGGCGCTTTCACCAGCCGGTTGCGCGAATGCGCAATCGCACACCGTCAGCGTCCGGGCCACACCGTTCCTCGCACGCGGTGACGGTCGGGCGAACGACACCCGTGCCATCGAGGCGGCCCTGAATGCCGTGGCTGCAGCAGGCGGGGGCGTGGTCGAGATTCCCTCGGGCGACTACCTCGTCGATACGATTCGCATCCCTGTGGTCAACGGAGGAACCCTGCGAATCGTCGGCCAGGGATGGAGTTATGACTCAGGTGCGACATCGCGCATCATCTCCGCATCCGCGCGGCCGATGTTTCAGCCCGGAGGCGGGGTCAATGGCATCGAACTGTCGATGCTCCACCTGGACGGCAACAATATCGGAACCACCGGCTGGGACGGGCAACACGGTAACAAAGCCCGCCTTTACAATCTGCTCGTTGATCGCTTTACGAAGTACGGGATCTACTTCAATCAGGGACTGTGCGAGCTCAGACAATCGTATGTGCGGTTCAATCGTGAAGCGGGCGTTCGGGCAAGCAGTGACGGCTGGTTCTCGGGCAATGAAATCGGGTCTAATGGAGGCATCGGCTTGGTCGTATCGGCCGGAGGAAATCGCATAACTGACAACCTCATCAACTCAAACGGGTCTCACGGAATACACATTACCGGCCGAACCACGAGCAATCTCATCAACTCCGTCATAGGAGGTTACCTAGGCGAAAACGTCGGCCAGAACATTCTGATCGAGGGAGTTTCAGCTGGCGACAGGAACGTTGGGTATACATCCATCGTAGGCTGTTTCATTCAGCAGACCGGCCCAAAGCGAGCTGGAGGCATCCGCGTTGTGAACGCGCGTCAGACCCAGATAACCGCTATCAATTACCTCGGTGGCGCAAACGATACCGGATGCATTTCGATGGATGGCTGTGACTCATCTCAGGTCTCCGGAGTGGCAGCATCGTACTCGTCTGGCAACGTTGTGCGGCTCGATCGCTGTGACGACATTAGTATTTCAGCGGTGACGTCACGCGATCACGCATCGGCCACAACGCGCCTGGACGACACCTACATGATTCGCGTCGGAGAAGGCTGTCATCGGTGTTCAGTGACTGACGTTCGCGCCACTGATGCTCGAAGCCCGGCGTACGCACGGGGGATAAAAAACAACGGGCAGGGCACGATTATCCTCGGCGCCTACACGTTTTCAGGGGCGTCGAACGCGAATGCATTTGGCGGTGCGGCGGTAATGACGTTCGATGCAGGCTCAGGGAGATGGATCACTCTCAACGGGCGAGTGTAGCGATCGCCTGTACCGTTTGATTATCCAGCTGTCATTTTCGAATGACTCCACCTGCGTGTGTGATTTCTCGATCAGTCTGACAACGCTTTCGTACCCCGGATTTATCTCCGTCTTTTGCTGGATGAGCCATCCTCCACTTCCCATGCGGGTGGAGAACCGCTCGACGTAGGCATCGCGACGAATTGGCGGGAGGGTGCTGATCACTTCGTAGGGCTTGGGCATCCAGGCCTGCTCACTCGTGGCGGCTTGCCCACCAAAAGTTGCGGGCCAGCGTGGCAACAGAAACTTCCCATTGCTCGTGAAGAAGACCCGATCCGATCGTTCGATTCCCGCCTCAGCAGCGAGCGTTGCAAGCGAAGGCTCCATGACCGGCACCTGCATGGAGATCGCCGTCATCGGCACCTGTGGTTCTCCCAGCAGGGCCGGGAATCCACCGTGCGCATACGTGAGTGCGGCGGGAAAGCAGATAAGCGGCACCGCCACAAGCTTGACCAGGCGAACCCAGTACGCCTGCAATAGAGAACGGCAGAGGTGAAGGACGATCGCGAACGCAAACACCAGCAGCGGAATCAGACTTAGAAGATTGACCGGATGACTGCGGGATACGAAGTAGCTCGAGATGGCCCAGATCATCCCCAGCGAGCCGACCGCAACGAAAACGCGCGGATGGCGCGGGTCGAGGATAAGAAACTGAATGGCGGCGGTGGATACTGCCGCGAAGACCACGATCAGATACCACACCGCACCGTAACCGTCTATCGGAAGCGCACTATACCCGCCACTGAACAAAAGCGCGTATTCGTAATAGGCCGCCCAATCGGGGGCGTGACCCTCGAAGATCTGGTAGACCAAGCTCGTCAGAGCGACCGCCGACAGGATGCCCCCGGTGAACAAACCCAGGCTGACAGCGGCATATCTCGCCATGACCCGCGATGTCCCACTCGTCGCCCGCATCTCTGAAGCAGCCTCGCCTGACCGGTGCAACGCGACAAATGCCCGCTGCACGGCGAATACTCCGAACGCCCCAACCCAGGCAACTGTGCAATAGATGGCGCTTTCCGCGGACCACGCCACACTGGCGATCCACACCAGCGTTCCGACGATCGCAAATCGTCGCGCCGATACTTTGTCGCCTCGCCTGTATTTCCACACGAGCACCGCCAGTATCGCATAGCACCAGAAAAACCGCATCGGGCCACCCGCGGGGGTCATCTGCGCCGGTAAAATCAGCGCGGAGGTTCGCGGACGAAAGAAAAGTGCTGACGCGGTGAAAGCGATGGCGAGCACACGCCCGGCGATGCCGCGCCGAAGGCCTTTCACAACGCCGTAGATCGCCATGGCGACGACAACGTAGAGAATTGCCTGGAGGAGGTACAACGCCTGCCACGCATCGTTGAGCGGCAATAGCGCGGGAATAAGGACGCTGAAGAAGCCGTATTGAGACGGCACGTCCCACAGCAACCAGCCGCCCTGTCTCAATGCTTCAATCGGCCCCACCCAGAAGCTCCAGTGGTAAAATTCGACGATCGGAGCCGTGCGGAACGAGAGAATGATGAATGCCAGCAGCGCCGGGATGTCAGCGACCGATGGCGTGAAACGGCGATCACCAGCAACCGCACGGACTTCCTCCCGGTTCGGGCTTCCGGCAAATAGCACCGGCACAGCGCAACCGATCAGCGCGAGTAGTAACAGCGGCGTAAGGTAAGACTGGACAGCCCAGTCCCCGGGTCGCGTCCATGACGCAAGGGTGATCACCGATGACCATACAGCAGCGAGCATGACTGCCGAAACAATCAGAGAAGCGGGGTTGCGATCCGGACGTTCCGGCTTGACCCATTCCGCGCCGATCATTGTGACCACTGTGAGCGCGACACTTATCAGAATCGCCGCCGGCCCAAACGTCCCGACGAAGGCGGCGCCACAAACCAGCAGGAATACGCCGAGGGCGCCGTCGATTCCCCGGAGAAAGCGCTGTCCTGACATTCGAGGGCCAAATACCGCCCACCCTGCAGCAACGACGGGAAATGCAGTCCCGAGCGCCAGAAAGACAATCCACTCCACCGTCTCCCGCTGGCCACCTCGTCCAAAGAAGCGGATGATCGGTGGAAGCCATGCCGCGCCCGCAACGACGATAAGTGTGATAAGACCAGTCACCCATAGCGGACTTATTGCGGCACGCCATGCATCCCACGTCAGGCGGATTATCACTTGTTCAATACTTCGATCAGTCCTGCGCTCTTGAGCTGCCCTGCAATTTCAAGCGCCTGCGGCGCGCTTATTCCGGTTCGCGTGGCGATGTCGACGAGGTCCATGGTGCCATCCGAATACGCCAGCACGTTGGTGAGCGCACGCACCGTGAAGCCCGAGCCGCGTGTGCCGAGAGTCGGATACAGGCCACGTTTTCCGAGCTGGGGCTCGCACAGAGTGGTTGCCCGGTATGTGTGATTGTTCTCCAGCAGCTCGATGCACTTTCGCAGCGCGTCAAAACCGCCTGCCAGCCCGGCGGCGGTGATCAGCGAGAGATCGTCGAGAGACGTATGATACTCGCTGTAGCTGTTGTACCCTGATCGCATGATCGATACAACAGGGAGATCCACCCCCGGACTGCAATACTGGCGTTCATCACTCCCCCGCTCGAGAAACGAGTAGCGAACGTGGTCCGGCGCGTGCGCGCTCATCACCAGCCGCGCCGCCCTGTCGGCGAGGGTATCGCCATGCCGCGAGCTCAACAATGTGTACGCTCGCTCGTCGCCGACACAAGTCACTACAAACCCGGCGACAGTATTTCTTCGCATCGCCTCCAGGTTGCGACTCAGATACACAATGGATCCGATAGTCTCCGGAACGAACACTATCCGATAGGTGAATCTCCGGTCATCGAACGAGGCAAGCCATTCGGCGAGAGCTGTGCAGACCACGGGGCCGGACAGCTCGTTGTTTGCCATGGATGGGTGACAGATGTAGGTCGACAACAAAATCTCGTTTTCCTCCCGGCCCCTGAGAATCACCTCTCCATACGTGAGTGAACCTGCCGAAAGCGTGCTGTCGATGACCACACGATATCTCCCCGCTTCAAGCGACTCCCGCTCTGCGTGAGACATGCAGAATCCCCACCTGCGCACATAGTATGAGGTGATGTATGGGATCGCATATGGTTGCTCCGGGAGCGAATGCAGGTGTGGTTGCAGCTCTTCGAGTGTCATCCAGTTGTCGACGGGGACCGAGTATCCCACCACATGCAGATTGCTTCTCGCGAAATCCACGACTCTCCTGCCGCTCTCATCCTCGATATATGCGGCCCTGATGTTCCACTCATCGGGCACTGTCCAGTCGAACGCCTCGGTACCTGACGGCACTTCGTGCACCGCCATCGCCGGCACGATCTCCTTCAGATATGCCAGCGTCTGTCGCACTCCGTCGCCGGTGATACTTCTGCATACCGGGAAGAGATCGGTTGCCCACCGGTACATGCGCCGGCCGCGTTCCAGTCCATCGGCATCCACCTCGCTGACGGTCATCCCCTGGAGGCCGGCGCTCTCCGCGCCACGGAGGTGAGCTGCTCTTTGCCCACTGATGCGTGCTCGGTATGCAGCCCGCCATGGATCGCCCCGCTTTTCACCATTTCGTGAAACCCGTTCAGGGCGGCGCGGTCGCCGCGGAAAAGCTGTGGCTGATACTCGTTGAAGGTGGCCACCACCCTGGCGGGATTGAATGTGCGCTTCACTTCTTCGAGCTGCGCGCTCAGCCGCTCAATGTCGTTGTCGTATATCCTGAAGTTGGGTGAATGGACACCGGGCCCAGCCGAGGCGGGATCGACCTTCATCCAGTGAGCGCCAGCCCAGTTTGCATGGGGTGCAAAGACAAGGCTGCCACACGCCTGCAACTCGCAGATCGAAAGTCCAAAGCTCTCCCGATGTGCGAGCATGAAAATTCCTGTCCGTCGATAGATAGCACGGATATCTGCGGCTGTGTATGAGCCCTTCAGAACTTCGTACGGGATTCCGGCACGCTCGAGCGCGCTGAGCTGCATCGGTCGGTACGATGCATAATCCTTCCGGTTCTCAGCGAAATCCACGAGGGCTCTCAGCTCACCCCCCTGGTCCGGAAAAAGACTGCCGTCGTCAAGGTCGATTCCGATTACCGTACAGGGCTGTCGACCCGGAGGCATCGCCAACTCGCTCGCCGTCGAAGCCATCAGATACCAGTCGTATCGGTCCATACCGAACACGCCCCGCTCGATTCCCTGCATGTCCGCATCCGTGAGCCCGGCATCCTCGCCATTCAGAATGGCGCGGCCCCATTTCACGATCGTTGGCAGATAGTGCAGATCGTAGTTGACAATCGGTATTGACGGCAACAGGCGGCGAAGCAACTCGATGTTCGGCATTCCAACCCGCGAAAAACTGAGCGGCACGTTAGCCACGACAACCACGACGTCACAACCGCGAATACTGTCGACGAATCGTGAGAGCTGACGGCGACGGGGCAAAAGCCGGAGCGTGGTGCCGGCAATCGACCGCGCGGACGACCAATCGACGGAGGTTGGTAACCCCAGATGGTGCAGACCGTCGTACCTCACCCACGCGTCTGCACCAGATGCGCACAGCATGCGTTGCAAGCCCTCAGCGGTAGGCCGCACGAAACTATCGCGATTGTTCGCCAGAATCGCAATCCGCAGCGACGGGCCGGTCATTCCGGGGACCAGAGCGGTTCGGGTGACTCAAAATCGCTGATGAGGAATCTGCGGCCGAGGCCATCGAGAGCGGGAGCCACCCATCCACGGCTGGCGGCGTCCAGCAGTGCGAGCGGGTCGGCCTTAATGGCCCCGCCCCAGAGACTGCATAGATCACGCGCAGATGCGGCAACGAGCTCGTCGTGCCCCTCCACGCGCCTGCAGACCCCCGCTGAGAGGGCCGCTTTCAGCATTCCTGTCCAATCATAATCGAGTCCAGTGCCAAATGGCCGGACGTGATAGCAGAGTGACCCGCGTCTGCTCGTACCATCGCGCATCACCACCCGTCCGGGAAACAGCTTGTCGTAGCGGTACGCAGGTCCGCCCGCTGACCGTTCGGCGTAATGCACGATCGTGCTGCAGTTGAACGTGTCGCCGTAATAGAGAATCACCCCATCGGCTTCCACCAGCTTCGCGAATATGCACGACTCGCCGAACGGATCGGTGTTATCGCCCCATTGGACACTCGGCTGGTGCCCGGAGCCCGCTACAGAAAAGATCGGTATTGGACTGCGCCAGTCGGCGGCAGTAGTGAGAAAATGCTGAGGGATCGGGCCAAGTTGCGTCTCGTCGACAGACAGGTCGAAGACCCGCGTACGCGGAAAATCGTAATTGAACGTTGGCAACCACAGATCACGCTCGGCAGCCATCTCTCTGAGCATTGCAACATGCGCCGAGAGAAGCTCCGGCCGGGAGGGCGCTCGCCCAACCAGCCTTGCAGTGCGGAAAGCATCGGAGTGCACGAACACCGGGCCTTTGCCCAGCTCTGCCAGCAACGCCACCGTCGTTGCCGCGACACTCATGCGAAGCCTGGCCTGGGTTTCCAAACCCGCGAGTACACGATCATTTCTGCTTGAACCGGTGGCTCACGGGTACCTCCCCGACGATCACCCGGTGCGGACAAAGCTGCTTCTGCAGATGCGCCCGGAAATGCATCGTCAACTGTCGACGGTCGAGACTCGCACCTGGTTTCGGCTGGCAGATTACTTCGATGTGCTGACCGGTAATTGGATTCGACACGCCATATGCTTTGGCTCGTAGTACACCAGGATCGAGCAGTGCGACCCGCTCGATTTCACCCGGAAGAATCTTCAGGCCGCCAACGTTGATGACCTCATTCTCGCGTCCCACGATCCTGATGTAATCACCGTTGATTTCGACGATGTCGCCCGTATCATACCAGCCATCCGCGAACGGAGAAGGCGCGTTGAGATAACCGAGCATGCGGTTGTCGGAATGAATATGCAGCACATCGTTGACTACCCGCGTTGCGATGCCCGCACCGCCGATCTGCATCCACAGACTGTCGCGCGCCTTGGACCTGACTTTGAATACCCCGAGTTCCGAGAGCCCGTACGTCTGGCGAAAGTCCACCGCCGGCAGCAGTTCGCAGAGGCGGTCAAGAGTTCCCTGATCCATTCGCTCAGTGCCGTAGGTAACGACACGAAGCGCAGGGAACGCGGTCGATTCGAACACCCCGGCAAGCAGCATCATCCGGAGAAACGTCGGCGTGGCCGGCAACAGCTCCACTTCGTGGGCGGCCATGTCCGCAGCAATCGTCTCCGGTGTGCGGTCGGTGGGAACGACGACAACACCGCCGTTGAACAACGTATGCAGCAGGGTGTTGATGCCCCCCGCATGATCGAAGAGCAGGAAATTCAGCGCCCTTAGCGGCGCTCGCGACACGGCGTAACGCTCCAGGAATCTGTCGAAGTCGTGAAGTATCGCCTTCGGCCGTCCAGTGGTGCCCGACGAATAGAAGATAATTCCGGCGTGGCCTGCGACACGGAGCCCATCGAGCAGCGAGCTATCGAAACCGGGTAACCGCTGGCGACGCACGAGAGTTCGCCCACGGATGACCCAATTGGCTCCGCCGCTATCGAAAAAATAATCGTGGTCCGCCCTCGTGCCCGGCGTGAGCGGCATGAGAATGACCCCGCTGTCGAGAAGCTGCAGCATTGTCGCAATCGTCGGTCCATCGAAGTCGCCTACCAGTGCAACTACATCACCGGCGGCAATGCGCGACGTATCCATGGTCGAAGAGCTGGCTGCCGCAGCGATGTCGTCGAACGTCAGAGTGCCGGTGGGTCCGATGAGGAACGGCTCGAGCCGGCCTGCATTCCGAGTACGAAGCTCTTGAATGATCTGCAATCAGGCCCCGCCGACGTGGATTGTCTCGCCACTGATCATCGAGCTGGCCGGTGATAGCAACAGCGAGACGATGTTCCATACATCCTCCGGCTGCCCCTGGCGCTGGATGATCTGCTGCCCGACGACGGCAGCGATCTTGGTGTGTGGCACCTTCTCGATCAGTGCCGTGTCGATCGGCCCGGGAGCAATCGCGTTGACCGTAACGCCGTGTGGTGACATCTCACGGGCAAAAACCCTCGAGAACCCCTCGATGCCCGCTTTCGAAGCGACATAGATCGCTTCACCCTTGATCGCCAGCTGCACGCCCAGTGTCGAGAAGTTGATGATGCGCCCACCACCCCGCTTGATCAGGGCCGGGGCCACCTGCTGACAAAGAAAGATGGTGCCCAGAAGATTGGTCTCCACGATGCGGCGCACGGTCGCCGCCGGAGTTGTGACCACGAGGTTCATGGACGCGATACCGGCGGCGTTTATCAGGGCATAAACGCTCGCGTCGCGGCGGACGTCTGAGAGCGCGGTGGCAACTGAAGCGGGATCCGTAACGTCCGCGGGGCGCATCTCGAATGATGCGCTGACACCAGGCGTACGGCCGATACCTATGACGCGGTATCCGCCAGCATGCAGGCGTTCGGCGCAAAACCGTCCGAGTCCACGCGATGCTCCCGTGACGATGACGGTGTCGTTCACCACCGTGTTACGCGGGCTGCAGATCGGCCAGATGGCGGGCCAGCGTGCGAATATTCCGCAAGGTGCTGCGCGCTTCGGACATGGCGCTGTCACTGGTCCAGTCAAACTCAACATTCATTTTGTCACGTGCAAATTCCTCGGCGGCCAGGAGCAGCATCACCAGGTCCGCCGAATCAACCACGCGATTGGCACCAACCAGCACAGTTTCGCCATTCACGGTCTCCAGCGCGGCGGCGGTAAGTGAAGCCACCTCCTGACGCAGAAAATTTTCGACATCATCGTAACTGGCCTTCATTCGGCTATCTCCTCCCGGTTTTATTCAGGTTGCCCAACCACTACTTGGAACAGATAAGAAGCGTTCTCGAGTCGGGATAGGATGGAAGCGCTTCGACGGTCGAGAAGTGCTTCTTCAGGGCAGCAATAAAGTTGTCCTGCTTATACCAGCTGAAGTCCTCACGCGCCGCGGCATACGCGGGGAAAAACGACGGATCGCTGGTTATCATACGGTCATCGAGCGAAACGAACTCCACGCAAAGGTAGCGTGTCGCGAGATCGCCCAGAATGGACGCGATGCTGGTGAAGCTGTGTGCCTGGCCGAGCGCCAAGTGGTGGACAACGGCAAGTGCCAGCACCATTTCGCAGCGGAGCCTGCGCACGGGCGACTGAATCAGTGGTGCGTCTGAACCGATCAGCGAACGCGCGGGCTCATCGGCGTAGGTCCTGGCCCTGAGTTCCGGAAGAGGCGCAGTGAGATTGGCGACAAGCGGCAGGATCGACAGGCCCTCGAGCTTCGCGGCATGGAACAGCCGGTCTATGCAGGCCTCATCCAGGTCCACCGCAACCACCGAGCACCCCATCTTTGCGGCGAGCATCGAAAACCAGCCCGTGTTGCTTCCGAGGTCAAGCAAGGTGCGCGGCGTAAAACGCGCGATGGCATCGTGCACCACGCGCTGCTTATTGGTCCACTCAGGCACTGGCTCGGCGGCGAAAGCCTCCCGTTTCTCCTCATAGTATGAACTGTAGTGACTCGACGTGATTGCCACATTCCGACTGTCGATAGCTTTCCGTACGCGGGAGAAGAAGCGCTTCTTCACTGGTCCTTTCTCGATCAGCGAAGCGCGAAGCAGCCGATCCTCCAGCTCATATCCCAGTCGCGCTGTGCGATCGTCGGCAAATGCTTCGCGCCTGCTGATTACCGAGTCCGCCGCATTCAGAGTCGTCTCGAAAAGCCGCTTTCTCGCCTGGCCGTGGCGCCCCCGATCCATCATCACGAGAGGGAGACCAAAGTACGGCTCGAACATCACTCGGTACATCTCGTAAATCGCGATCGACGCTGAATCCCATCGCGAGGCGAATCCTCTCGGGGATCGTGCGCCGGCGAGATGCGTCTGCTGAGAAAGGGCTTCAATCGGAACGACCGACGTGAAATCGACGAATACCGGTGTCGTCGCGACGAAAAGAACATTCCAGGGGTGCCAGTCCTTGAGCGTGAGCCCGTGCTGCTGGAGACGTTCGAAAAGGTCGACGTGAAATCGGGCCGCCTCCTTAAACATCGATGCCGGCCATTCGTGAGGATACGTAACGAACTCAACCCGCTCGTGCTCCAGGACTGTCTCATACCCAATGCCGGGATGCGGATCGCTGGCTAGTTCGCGAGTCCTTACCAGCCCGTGGCGAAAAAGGTCGTTTTCCTCGCACACAGCGAGTACTTCGCGCACACCGGAGGCGTGGCCAGCATAAATGCCTCGCAATACGCGATCACCGCTCAGGAAAGGCTCTCCGGCATCGTCCAGCCCCACCAGACGGATCAGTTCCGGGTTCTCGGGCCGTGCGGTCAGTCGTTCATGCGGGATAGAGGGGGCTGATAGACTCAACTTTCGGATTGGTATTGATGCAGGGCGCTCGCGTCGATCGGAGTGATCTGAATATAACAGGCAGGGCTGCGGGCTTCAGATATCACGCTGCGGTATTCGCTTCCGCGAGTTCGACGAGATGCCGGTTCATGATGAAATCTTCGCCATCCATCAGACGGTCACATATGAAATCGATGAAGGGGTCTTTACCCTCGATTAACAGATCCCGCTTTTCGTGTTGAAGTGTCCACCAGGGCGACGACGGATCCTGCACGAAGGGCAGCGGCACCTGCCGCTCCATGAATAGCGAGTAGGCATAGCGCCGGGCCAGCGCAGTCTTGCGCTGGCTAAGCCGACCAATCGTGCCCGCACGTGCAAGAAGTCTGCGATAGCTCTCTACCGTCAGTCCGTCCTCGGTAAACCCTCTTCCCGCGTAGTGTGCTTCGCCAGCAAGAATGACGGGCTTTCCGGCAAGCGCAAGTTCCAGCCCGGAAGTCCCGTACACTGTGACGCCTCCGTCGACCAAGTCAAAAAATTCGAGCGGGCTTATCTCCTCGCCTGCCGGGATGATTCTGACGTTTGAGGCCAGGGACGCGAAGCGCGCCTCTACGAAACGCTGCACACCGTTCCGGGGATCGTAATCGACTTCCGCCGGATGCACCTTGATCAGCCATTGAACTTCGGGTATCCGGCTTACCTGCTCTACAGTGTCGACTATCCATTCGTCGAATGAACGATATGCCATGGGTGAATAATCGGAGACACTGTCCCAATTGATGTGAGCCATTATCCCCCAGACAGGCTTCCCTTTTTCCAGCCGGTATTTGGCGCGAAAGCGATCGGTCTCTCCGGTGTATTCCTGCAGATTACGCATGTCAAAGCTCACACGCTGGCGGTAGCGCCGGTCAAGAAATGTCTGGAGGTCGGCGTCTTCCTCATCCGTCAGGGGCGTAGATGCCCTGGCCTGCCAGCTTCTGTCGCTCACCGCATGGAAGTCAATGCGCTCGGGATCAGTAACATGCCTGAAAAAAAAACGGGCACTCAGATATGAAGCCTTCCAGCCGATGACGGGAATGCCACGGCTGATGGCTGCATTAAGCGCCGGCCCCCAATCGACATAGACCGCATGTGACATCAACACCCGATCCGGCTTGAAACAGTCCATGACATGCGCCGCAGCTTCTGCCGAGACTAACGCACTGTAGGCGTATTCGCGAAGGATCTGCTCATCAATGGAGCAAGACGCGCCCTGCTGGTAGCGCGTTACCGCTGAAAGCACATTTCGACCGATTAACAACCCTCTGTGCGACAGTTCGAGAATATTGGATTCCGAGCATTGTTCCGCCCGAGCGCGGAGTTGCTCGCGAACCTCCATCGTTACGTAATCGCCGACCGAGGAATATGGAATGCCCATCACTTCCAGCACATCCCGATTCGAAGCGATGCACCGCGGGCAGATGCTCCGCCAGTCTTCAATCGCCATTCCGTCGGTTGCCTCCCGTCGCACACAGGCGCGATAGGGCGAGTCGCAGATGATCGCGTGAACGTTGTAGCCTCTCAGCCGAAGCGCCGCCGCGATCGCGGTTTCGACATGAAGCAACAGATGCATGCCGCCTGGAATCCAGAATAGCACGGTCGGAGCGGCCAGCCGTGGACGGGCTTCACGTTCGTAGAGCTGCTGCATCTTCCACCGTCTGTGCTCACCGGTGTGCCTGAAACGCCGTTGAGCAATGAGCGGGAGCTTGTCGATTGCACGCCATGCCGCTTCTCTCACGACGAGGGGTGCTGCTCGGCGAAACAATCGTGCCCAGTCGATCGACCCCCGACGGTGCTCGTCGTCTGACAGCGTCGTTTCAGTGCTTTCGATCATTCGTTTCGTAGGGAGTCTGCCAGCGATTCAACGAGCGTTACCAGCGCCGGAAAATTCGCGTCCCAATCCGCCCGGCTGCGCGCCTTCGCTACATTGGCAGCGCGCATGCCCGCTTTGTCGGCGGGCCGGACGGGTATCGACAGCATCGCGGTCGCGAGCGCGTCTACGCTTCCCGGCGTTGCCAATGCTCCGTTCACTCCCTCCTCCACCCATTCAAGATTTCCAAAAGCATTGGTGACGACAACCGGCAGCCCGCACGCCATTGCCTCGAGCAGCGACACCGAAGTTCCGTCGCTCAGCGCTGAGCTGACATAAACATCCGCAAGACGGAAGTAGTCTGGCAGATGGTCCTGATTCACCCTTCCGGGCGCGTGTACAACAGCATCGAGCCCAAGGTCGTTCACTATCGATCGGATGGATGCTTCCTGAGATCCATCGCCGAGCAGCAGCAGTCGCGCCCGGGGTCGCTGGCCGACGACCTTCGCAAACGCATGGACCAGCACCTCGATCGCGTACACCGGCTCCCAGCTTCGCGTGGAGATGAAAATCTCGTTCGACTCCCAGCCAAGCTCGTCCCGAAACACGAATGACGACTTACCCGGACTGAACCGGCGAAGATCGATTCCCCACGGAAACGTAACGATGCGGCCCTCAGCAATGCAGGAATGGCGCCGCACGGCCTCGCGGACAGCGAGGCAGTCGCCAAACACAGCGTCAGACCGCGCCAGCGTATGCCGGGTAACGAATTGCGAGCGGGACGTCAGGTCAGCGTCGACCAGAAGATCCGATCCCCACGAAACGGCCATCAGAGGACTGACGCGAGCAAGGGCGGCGATAAAAGCCACTGACTGGATGGGGCCGGCAATGACGACTGAAGGGTGCGTCCGCTCTACTATTTCGGCCAACCGGTCGCGTCGATGCCGCCAATCGGCGCTACTCGCCGGTGCCCGTTGGTGTCTGGTCCACCGTTCGGTCAAAACACCATCGGGGCGCGGCCGCGCCTCCAGTTGGTCGTCCAGCATCGGAACATGGGTAGTGTCCCAGCCGGCGCCAGCAAACGAATGTAGAAAACGGTAATCGTGGGTCGTATACCCGTGTGAAGCGTAAAGGACTTTCAGCCGAGATCCGTCCATCTGGGGTAGTCGCCGCGCTCGAGATCACGCTTCAGCGGACGTCCGACCACACGAGACCTGTCGAACGGGAATATCGCGTCCGGCGGCGCAGGCCGCAGGGCTTCGAGGTCTTCATCGGAAAGTATGCTGCCGGCTCTAAGATCCTGCGCCGCACGCAGGCAGCGTCGTTGAATGACCACGGTATCCCGTTCGTTGTACTCGACGATTTTCTGGCCGTCGCCGAGACACTGTTCAAGCTCGCGGGTTCGGTCGACCATCTCACGCCAGGCCGCGGCGTCGAGCGAAAACGGGTGGTCGGGACCCTCACGCCCGCGATCATCAGTGAAATGTTTCTCGATTGCACGCGCACCGAGCGCCACCGCACCCAGCACTGCCGAGTGTCCCGGTGTATGATCGCTGAGTCCGAGAACGAGCGCGGGATACATCGACCTGAACAGCGACAACACCCGAAGATTGACGAATCTGTAATTTTCGGCGCTACCCGTGTAATTGGTATTGCACTGCATCAAAAGCAGCCGTCGGTTGATCGAAAGAATTGCACCGACCGCACGCTCGACCTCGCCAATATCGGACGCGCCGGTTGCGAGAAGAACAGGTTTTCCCTTTGCTGCGATATGTTCGAGGGCTTCAATCCACGTGATGTCGCCCGAGCCTATCTTGTATGCAGGCACATACGGCTCCAGCATGTCCACGGCTGCGAGATCATAAGGTGACGAGAAGAAATGGATGCCCGCGTCCGCACACGCTGCGCTGAGGTGCTCTGTCCATTCCCAGGGAACCGACGCGGCCCGATAAACTTCGAACACCGTTTTTTTCCAGGCACCCTGATGCGACACTTTCGGTCCGGACTCGAAGCCGAGCCGGCTCACGATGTGCTCGGCGCGAAAATGCTGAAATTTTGCAGCATCGGCGCCCGCTTCCGCCGCGAGGTGGATGAGGTCGACAGAGCGTGCCAGATCTCCGTCGTGGTTGGCGGCGATATCGGCAATGAAATAGGTGGGGTGAGCATCTCCGACGCCGCGTCCGGCAATCTCCAGGGACGGCATCGATCAGACCCTGGTCGACAAGCCTGACACCGCCGCCGTCTCCGCGGCGCGGAGTTCCGCATAGGCGCCGATAGCGGCGTCCACTTCAGGCATTTGGCGGCCAAGCGCGCATTCCGTCTTCCGGGGTGACAGGGACGTGTTCATCGGGCGCCGCGCCCGCAGGCCGGCAGCCTCGATGGAAGTCGGATCCACCATCTCTCTGCCCGCACCGAGTGCCTCGCCGAGACGACAGGCGAACTCGTACTTGCTCACAGAATCCCGCGCACTCACATGATAGAGACCCTGCAGGCCAACCTGCATCATTTCCAGTGCAATCCGGGCCACCTCGTTGGCCAGGAGCGGAGCAAAGACGACATCGGTGAATCCCGAAACCCGCTCCTTTCGCTCGAATTTTCCCGCGATCCAGTCAGCCAGCCCGGCGTCACTTCCCGGCGAGACGCCAATAAAATTGGTCCTCACCACCAAGGCACCGGACAACGCTGCAGTTACCGCGTGCTCCCCCTCGAGCTTGGTTTGCGCGTAGACGTTGAGCGGTGCCGGGGAATCCTCCTCGCTGTAGCCTCCCCGTCTGCCATCAAAGACCGAGTCTGTCGAAACATGCATCATGCGGATGCCCGCATTCGCGCATTCGGCTGCCAACGTCTGCGGCAGGCCGACATTTAACAAACGCGCGCGATCGGGATTGACTTCGCAGTCGTCGACGTTGGTATATGCGGCGCAATTGACGACCCAATCTGGCTTCGTACGAGTCAGGAGGTCTCGGACCTCGGCTGCCTGAGACAGGTCGACACCGAACACCTGCAAGCCGTCCATGCGGAATGCATTACGGTGATACGTACCTCTTACCGGAACACCGGCGACGATAGCTTCTCTGGCGATGTTGCTGCCAAGAAACCCGCTGGCACCCGTCACGAGGAGCATTCCTCTCAGCGCCCGGCAGGGCCGTTCTGATCGATCATCTGCTCGAGCTCGGCCGCCGTTAGCCATCTGTCATTGGTCTCGCTGCTGTACCGAAACCCCTCGGGACACGGCCGCCCGCCGTTCATCATCTCAGTTTCATTCCTGTTCAGGATAGGCAGTGTCGGTAGTATCGCGTAAAAGTCGTCGTATTCGATTGTATTGTGCGCATCATCCTCGCCTACCATCAATTCATGGAGCTTCTCTCCAGGCCGCCTCCCGACGACCTCAACCTCGCACTCAGGCCCAATGACGCGCGCCAGGTCGATGAGCTTCATGCTGGGTATCTTGGGAACGAAGATCTCACCGCCCGACATGTGATCCAGGCAATTCAGGACAAACCTCACACCCTGTTCCAGCGTGATCCAGAACCTCGTCATGCGAGGATCGGTAATCGACAGCCGGCCGGTTTTCTGCTGTCGCTGGAAGACCGGTATTACGCTGCCCCGGCTACCCAGGACATTACCGTAGCGCACAACGCTGAACCGCGTGCGATGCTGTCCGGAATAGCTGTTCGCCGCAACAAAAAGCTTGTCTGAACAGAGCTTGGTGGCTCCATAGAGGCTGACCGGGCTTGCGGCCTTGTCGGTGCTAAGCGCGATCACCTTCATCACGCCACGGTCGATCGCAGCGTCGATCACGTTGGCGGCGCCCAGCACGTTTGTCTTGACCGCTTCGATCGGATTGTATTCCGCCGCCAGAACCTGCTTGAGCGCTGCCGCATGAACCACGATGTCCACACCGTCGAAAGCACGGTAGAGCCGGTCGCGGTCGCGTACATCGCCGATAAAATACCGGATGTTGGGATACTCATCTTCACCGAATCTCGAGTGCATCTCGAACTGCTTGAGCTCGTCGCGGCTGAAGACGATCAGGCGCTTCGGACTGAATTCCCTGAGTACCATATCCGTGAAACGCTGCCCGAATGAGCCCGTCCCGCCGGTGATCAGAACCGTTTTTCCGTTCAACATTCCCTGCCCCTGGTTTCAAACTTGAATCGTGCACTTTCTGCCGGATGCCGCTGCTCCGCCGCCACCTTGACCGGTGTCACAGGGCTGGAACAGCTTGTCGGGACTGCGCCACAAGTGACTCGTCCATGTTGAAATCGCGGCCATCGATGAGACGGTCGCAAATGAACTCGGGCTCGTGCGCAATGACGGAATGACACGCCGTCAAACCTCCGGCTGAATATAATCGATCCCGGCCATGCTTTCGGGTCGCACAAACGCATAGGCGATCTGGTCGCTCCAGCGGTCCCCGATCCAGAGCTTCTGCCGAAAAACGCCCTCTCGTGCAAATCCTGCACGCTCGAGTGCCGCAGCGCTTCCCGCATTGCCGTCGTGCACCACCGCCTGAACGCGGTGCACCCCGGCCCGCTCGAACGCAAAACGAGTTGCAATCCGTATCGCCTCGCTGGCAATGCCCTTGCCCCATTCTTCCCGTTCACCGATGAAGTAGCTCACGTCCGCGTGCCGGTGAACCGGGTGAATCGCTCCAACCTTGATGTTCCCCACGTGACGATCTCCGCCGACCATCACGATGGCAAACAAATACTCACTGGGGCTGCTCCGCATTGCGCAGACGAACTCGCGCATCGCCTGATCGGACTGCTCCGTCCATCGCGTCTCCAGAAAACGGGTTACGTCATCGTCCTGCAGCCACCTGAGGTACACATCTCCGCAATCACTCAGCTCCACCAGCCGGAGATACATGCCGTCGCCAGGAAGCCGCTCGCCATCGGCGATTACCCGCCGGGGGACTTCATCATCTCCGGTCGCTGGCCGGTGGGTTCGTCCGGAGTGCATCTAGACGGTCTTGAAGGCGAGACCGTAGTTCGAGAGAAACGCTTTCGCACGTATGGGATTGCTGTCGGTGAAATTGAACAGACTGCCACACGCAAGCGCGCTCACGTTGGTCGCCAGAAACGCATCCTTGAGGTGGTTGTAATTCCCCGCCCCTCCGCACCCGATCACCGGTACGCGTACGGCGGCGGCAGCCCGCTTGAGCAGCACGACGTCGTATCCCGTCATCGTCCCATCCCGGTCGATGGAATTGATGAGGATTTCGCCCGCACCCAGAGCTGTCACCCGCTGAAGATGGTGATCGAGCTCCGCTGACTGTGCAAAGCGCCCACAATCGGAATAAAGCACATAGTCCCCTCGCGTTTCATCGAAACGCGCGTCCACACTCACCACGACGGCCTGCGACCCGAATGAGTCGGCGATCTGCGAAACCAGATGACCGTCACCATATGCCGCAGAGTTGAGGACCACCTTGTCCGCACCAAGGCGAATCAGGCGCCGGGCGGCATCGAACCCCGTAATGCCGCCTCCAAGCGAAAGAGGCATGAACGAGACGGCCGATACTGCCTCGAGCAGTCTCAGCAGGGGCTCTACGTCCCGCGCGAGCCGATTGATGTTGAGGAAGACGAGCTCGTCTGCGTTCTGAGCGTTGTAGACCCGCGAGCTCGAGACGGGGTCACCTACATCCCGATAGCCACCAAACTGCCGTGTCTTCACCAATCTGCCATCCAGCAGCAGCTGAACCGGTATGATTCTCTTCTTCAGCAACGCCCATCCCATCCACAAAAATTGTCGAGCAGACGGAGGCCGTTTGCCTGACTCTTTTCGGGGTGGAACTGGAATCCGACAACGTTGCCGCGGGCCGCCGCCGAAACAAAGGACTCGCCACATTCCGTCCGGCCGAGCACGCTGTCGCCGTTCTCAGGCCGCAAATGATAGGAATGAACGAAATAAAAATCG
The DNA here is from genome assembly GCA_037721215.1 of Gemmatimonadaceae bacterium. Classification (NCBI taxonomy): domain Bacteria; kingdom Pseudomonadati; phylum Gemmatimonadota; class Gemmatimonadia; order Gemmatimonadales; family Gemmatimonadaceae; species Gemmatimonadaceae bacterium. The sequence continues at coordinate 17,131 of JBBJNV010000009.1, read as the reverse complement.
ACACCCGTTCGCACGCCATGAAAGAGCGGGTGATCGCCGCAAATGTCGACGGAGTTCCACCCGACGTGGGGAATCGAGCCGACTCTCGCGTCGTCGAACCGCCGAACGTCTCCGGGGATGAGCCCGAGCCCGGTAGTCTCCTCGCCTTCAATACCGCGCGAGCCGAGAAGCTGCATGCCCAGACAGACACCGAGGAGAGGCCGCCCCGTGTCCGCAAATTGGCGAATGGGCTCGTACATACCACTCAGGTGGAGCTGGCGCATCGCCGTGTGGAACGATCCGACGCCGGGGAGAACGAGGTGGCTCAGCGAATGGAGCTGCGACGGCGCATCAATGAGGCAGTGATCGTAGCCGAAAGAATCTACGGCATTGGCAACTGATCTCAGATTTCCGATTTCGAGATTCGCGATTCCGATCAAAGCGTTACTCATCTTTCGCGATACCAGAGGTCGAAATCCCAGGTCTTGTCACCGGCGGTTATCGCGTCGAAATCAGGCTGGTGCGGCGGGACGACGGTCTTCAGAACGATGCTGTTGAACTCTTCCTCGCTTATCCCGAGGTACTCGAGGAAAATGTCGAGTGAAGGGGGGCGCCGGTTCTCGAATTCGCGCACGAGCCGGTCCGCGTCGGCTTTCTCGATTCGCCCGTTGCGAAGGTCGAGCGCAGTCATCTGAGTGACGCGATGGTATCCGCGCTTGAGAAACTTGATGTAGTCGCGAACGCCCTGAACATAGCATTCGATTTTTTCGTAACGGTATAGCCCGGGCGGCATGTTCTCGACTTCGTCCCCTTCCCAGCCCAGCTCGCTCTCGATGGTCTGCGCCTGATTGCGGGTATCCCACGGGATGAAGGATCCAAGGCAGACAGATCTGTACTTGAGCCGGCGCAGATCGCGTACCGGCGGGTAGGTAAATGGCGCGAGGTCGCGGGGATCGAAGTCGAAATCGGAGCTGATCATTCCGGCCATGTCTTCTGCCGTTATGCCAAGATTGATGAAGCGATTGAATCTGGTTTCATCCACCTCTTCAATGGCATCGTCCCGATAGTCGTAATACGCGGTGTACTCCGACGACGGTTCGCCCCAGACGATGAGGGGAGTGTTGTACTTCAATGCGACGTGCATCGGGTACGAATAAATCCCCGTGTGACAGTGCCAGCAGAAGTCACCCTTGCGAATCAGTGCTTCGAGCATCAGGCGCTTTACGACTTTCCAGTTCGGCGTGAAAGTCAGCACCTCGACGCCCAGCTGCCGGAATGTGCGCTCGTTGTTCTTGAGCAGCGTTGGACGCATGAAGCCGTGATTGAACTGCACAACCAGCGGCTTTATCCCGAACCGCTTGACCATGTGATAAAGCGTGTAGGTCGAATCCTTGCCGCCGGAAAACGGAATGATGCAGTCGTATTCATATTTGCCGCGGTATTCCTCTACAAGTGCAGCGAACTGCGATCCGCGCGCCTCCCAGTCTATCTGATCGTCGCGGAATTCCTTCTGGCGGCAGATGTTGCACACCCCAGCCGGATCGAACTCGATGGTCTCGTACGTTTCCGGCAATCCACACCGCGCACATCGTACGAGATCGATAACCGGCAGCTGGCGTCCGACAGCGCCAATGGATCCCGAAAGTTCCGTCACCCGCGAACCCGGAAGGCAGGGGTTGGAACGGGACCGTCCAGACTTGATTCGAGATTTTCCCCGGCTGCGATCAAGCTACCGATGTAAGAGAACGCTGCCGCGTACGCCGATAGGACGTGGTCGACCTCGGCACGGCCCAGTGCGGCCGAAATGTTGTGCGTGGAGATTACAAGCACGCCACGACGGGTCACTTCCTGCAGCCAGAGGGCGCGCAACACCGGGTCGTCGGCGCCGGACTCGTCAATGAACCGAAGCAGCAGCCAGTTGTTATGACCTTGCGTAACGAATCTCTCACCGACCCCACCGAGATCGGCGAGCGCCCGCGCGCCGTCGGCCAGAGCGGTTGCCGCGGCATCCATGCGATGGTAGGCGTCGCCGCTTTCCAGAACGTCGAGCACGGCGCTGGAGGCAGCCATCGCCGAAACGTCACCGGCGAAGGTGAAGCTCATGAAAACTTCGTTGAACGTTTCCATGATGTCCCGCCTTCCGGCAACGCAGCTTATCGCATAGCCGTTCCCCATGGCCTTCCCAAACGTCGCCAGGTCGGGCGTCACGCCGAAAAGCCGCTGAGCTCCGCCCAGACCGAGATGAAAACCGGTGCAGATCTCGTCAAAGATGAGTAAGGCTCCATGCTTCTTCGCGAGTTCCTTCACTCCCTCCAGATAACCGTCAGCCGGCCAGAAGAAATTGAACGGCTCCATGATAACTGCGGCGAACTCGCCGGGGCGTGAGCCAAGCAGCGTCTCGAGAGCACCCAGATCGTTGTAGGGGAATGTGTGAGACAGACCCTGGACAGCCGCGGGCACGCCGGCCGATCTCGTCGTCGTGCCGATATACCAGTCGTGCCACCCGTGATAACCGCAAATTGCTACGCGATCGCGCCCGGTGAACGCCCTGGCGGTGCGGACGGCACCCGACGTTGCATCCGACCCATTCTTCGCAAACCGAACCATCTCGGCGCACGGTATGATCGCAACGAGCCGCTCGGCTAGTTCGACCTCGAGTTTGTTTGGGAGCGAAAAACTGTGACCCATCCCGGCCCGCTCGAACGCCGCCCTGTCCACCGCGGGGTGCGCATAGCCCAGAATATTGGGCAACAGGCCCTGCACCAGATCCACGTACTCGTTTCCGTCAGCGTCCCAGACGCGCGCACCTGCGCCGCGCTCGAGGAAAATCGGCGATACGCCACGGATATGCTGTCGCCAGCTCTTGGAGTAAGTCTGTGCTCCGCCCGGAATCACCTGACTGCTCCTTTCGAGCAATGCCTCGCTCTCAGTGAGCCGCAGCGGCGGAGCCTTGCCGCTTCCAGCAGATTCGTGGAGCGACTTGTAGTAACCGAAATTGTTGATGGCACCGGAGTTCGTCGGCGCCACGCTGACTGTGGCCGTCATAACCGTCTCGTAATCGTGGGGACCAGGTCCGGCGAGATCCAGCTTTTCCCAGGCCCGTCTGGCGAACTCGAGGTCGGCATGGTCATCGACTGTCCAGCGCGCGCCGCCTCCGTAGGGTCCGGTGGAATGTATGTGGTGTAAACGCCGGACTCCAGCGTTCCGGCGGAGAAAAGGTGTTACGTGCTCACGATCGGGGCCGGCAATTGATTCCCGTGCAGCTCGAAGGAGAACGTCATTTGTGAATACCTCGACATCGAGACCGTCCGGCCTGCTGTAGGGTTCGTTATTCGACGCATAATCGACTCCAGCGGCAAGGAAGGCGGCGACCACCTCATCGACTGTGTCGGGAGTATGAAGGGGGCAATCGCCCGTCAACCGAACTATCACGTCAGCCTGGGCCCATTGACTGGCTGCAACGTACCGCCCGAGCACATCGTTCAAGTCCCCCCTGAAAACGCGGATGCCGCCCTTCGAAACGCGCGCGGCAAGCGCATCGTCACTCGAATCACGCGACGTTGCAATCACGATCTCGTCAATACTGGCAGCGCCCCGCAACTGAGCGAGCATCCGCTCGATCATCACCTTCGGCCCGATCGAGGCCAGCACTTTTCCCGGCAGCCGCGACGACAACGTTCTCGCCTGCACAATCGCAACGACCTTCATCGGCCGTTGCCGACTGTCCAGGCGCGTGGGTCGCGTATCGACTCCGCTATTGCTTCTTTCCTGAGGGGGCTGGTGGCAGTATCAAAATCTCTGACCGTGTCATGATCTATCTCGATCGCGGCGGGAATCACCTCGAGCTGGGATGCGTCATCGACGCCCAGCACCACCCTGTCGCCGCGCCGGAGCTTCTGCAGCATGCTCGCGACCAGCAGCGGCGCAAGGTCGACATTCTGCGAATCGGCTGTCGATCGAAGCGCGCTTACAATCCGACCCGAACCCGGCACGCGCCGCTCGGCTGACTCCGGTGATTCGAGGAGAACACCCTGGAGATAGACAGAGCGTACGTCGAGCGCGGTCGGCGAATCGGTGCGAGCGGCGAGGGCACGTTCGTCCAGAACGTTGGCCGGTGCCTGTACGCGAGCGGTCCCAGGCATGCGACACGCCGAGATGACTTCCTCGGGCGTGTAAACACTCTGCCCGGCGCCCGTGACATGGCGGGCCGCGATTGTGCTCACAGCCGTCCAGTCATCGGCGCCAGCGGCACCGTGTGTGAGCAGAACCAGCGCATGGACTCCACTGAAGCGCGCGAGTGCCGCAGCGGCGCTTTCGGACGTTCCAACCGCGCCGTGTGACGCGCCGCCGAGCGTGCATTTTGTCACGACAGTTGCACGGTCGGCGTAACCGCGGAGATCTATCCATCGACGAAGACGCGGCGCCGACGCACCGTACGCTTCAGCGGTGTCGAACACACGCAACCCGATGTCCCACGCGGCGTCGAGGATTCTGAATGCCGCTTGTTCGGTCATCATCGGCAACTCGCGATTGCGCCCGTATGCCATGCCCAGCTGCACCGTACCGAGCGCAAAACGGTTCACCGTCGTGTGCGCCGCAACCAGAATTCATCCGGCGGAATCGCTCATCCCTCCGTCACGGCCTTTGCGCGAACGTGGGAGTTAATGATCCCCCCTCGAACAGCTCCAGCGCGTACCGCGTACGGTCTGCACTGGCATCGTTCACCACGATCACTTCGAAGTCGGACCGCGCATACGTCTGATTCAGAATGGAACGCACGCAACGGCCGATGAAACGTTCCTGATTGCGAACCGCGACGACGGGATACGGTAGGCACATGCGAGCCGGAAGGTGTCTTCATCTCATTATATGGGGCCGCATACGTTTCGCCGGCACCTCGTCAGCAATCTTGGGCGACGGAGCATGCTCGACTCTCATCTCGCTCGGCAGGGAGAATACGCCATACGGCTGCGCTGGGTCGAAATTTTCATAAGGCATCCTCGCGCCGCCGGTAACGACCAGCGGCGGCGTGAGGTCATCAAGAACGTCATAGTTCGTCGCCGACTGGATGGCCTCCGTAGCCTGGAGATAGAGCGGGTACTCCCCGGGCCGGATGTAGATGTTCGGGAGATCGACCACGACGGTCGAGACAACGCCTGCGGGTACCGCGTCCGTTGTCACAACATGACGCGCGGACGTCACCAGTTCGCGGGACAATCCGGACCTCAGGGCGACCACGACAGCGAGGCCGCGCATCGGCGTGTTGACCGCCATGGAAAGCCTGAACCGAATGCTGTCGCCCATCTCGAACGAGTAACGCTCGTTTCCGTCCAGGTCCTCTACTGATACGCCGGTGAATCTGACCGCGCCGGACCCGCGACGGTTCTCGGGATTGTTGACTCCCGTTTCGGCATCCACGCGCATGTCACGGAGCCGCTGGTTGTAGACAGCCATCGTCGCGTCGGTTGGACCATCGGCCACGACCCGTCCATGTTCCATAAGAATTCCCCGCGTGCAAAGCTGTCGGACGGCCTGCGTGTTGTGGCTTACAAAAAACACCGTCCGGCCCTCGCCAGCGACGTCTTCCATCTTCCCAAGACATTTTTTCTGGAATGACGCGTCCCCTACCGCAAGCACTTCGTCCACCAGAAGTATCTCCGGCTCCAGATGCGCGGCCACCGCGAAAGCAAGCCTGGTGTACATGCCGCTGCTGTAACGCTTTATGGGAGTGTCGATGAACTGATCCACCTCTGCAAACCCCACGATCGCGTCGAACTGCCGGGCAATCTCCGTCTTCCGCATCCCGAGTATTGCGCCACTCAGGAAGATATTCTCGCGCCCTGTCAGCTCGGGATGAAATCCGGTCCCGACTTCGAGGAGCGCACCGATCCGGCCGTAGATCTCGGCGCGTCCGCGCGTTGGCTGCGTGATACGGGACAGGACCTTGAGCAACGTGCTCTTCCCTGCTCCATTGCGGCCGATGATTCCGACTACTTCACCCTGATTGACGTCGAACGACACGTCGTCGAGCGCCCAGAACGTCTCCATGGTCTCTGCTCTGCCAAGCGCCCGCTTCCAGAGGTTCTTCGGCAGAGCGATGACTTCTTCCTGGAGGGTCCGATACGGCTGGCGTCCGAGCGCTCGTGCGATTCTGTACGATTTGGCGAGCCCCTCGACCCTTATCGCAATGTCGCTCATACGGCGTCCGCAAATCCGCGCTCAACGCGGCGGAAGAAGAACGCGCCGGCAGTGAAGATCAGCAGTGAGAGCGCAGACGCCACCAGCACCAGCGGCAACGTTATCGAGCTCGAACCGAGTACCGACCATCGAAAGCCCTCGACGAACGCAACCGCCGGATTCAGGCCGTACAACAGCCGCCATTTCTCCGGGACAATCGTGGTTGCATAGGCAACCGGACTGGAAAACATCCAGACCTGGATGATGAACGGCATCGCATGTGCGAAGTCGCGGTAGCGGACGTTCAGCGCTGACAGCCAGAGACTCACCCCGGTCGCCGTCACTGCCGCCAGAAGGATGAAGAGCGGCAGTACAACGAGCCGCCACGTCGGAGTTACCTGATACACGAGCATGATCACGCCGAGAACACCGAGCGATACCGCAAGATCGATCATCGCTGAAAAAGTACTGCCGAGCGGGATCGCGAGTCTCGGGAAATAGACCTTCGTTATCAGCTTCGAGTCTGTAATGAGACTGTTACCAGCACGCTGCAGCACGGCCGCGAAATAATTCCACGCTACGATACCCGAGAACACGAACACGATGTAGGGATGCCCGTCGCTGGGGAGTTTTGCAAACCGGCCGAACATGATCGTGAAGATGAGGGCGGCGACAAGTGGCTGCAGGATGACCCAGGTAATGCCAAGAGCAGTCTGCTTGTATCGCAGCTTTATATCGCGGCCAGCGAGAATGAACAGCAGGTCCCGGTAGGTCCACAGTTCGCGAAGGTTCAGCGCTGACCAGCCGCTGGCGGGCTCGATGACCACCGTTGGGCGGCGTCCCGACGCGAGGTGGGCGTCGTGCGTTGCAACCGTTGCGGGGGCGGTCATCTCAGAGCTTGGGTCGAAACAGGCGCGCTACGGGGCGCCAGGGATGAGTAATGTCCCCAAGGGCTTCATTTCGGAGCGCTGTGAACTCCATGAAGTCGTCGGTCTGGGCAGCGCGGTTGGCGGCAAATTTCGCGCGCAGAAATGCCAGCGCAATGCCAAGAGCGAGTCCGATGAAGATGCCGAGCAGTGCCTTCTGCGCACCGCCGCGCCTGTTCGGCTCGAGTGGCTGTTCAGGCGGCTCGACGATCGTGATGACAGGGAGATCGCGCATCTCCTCGATCCTTACCGTTTCAAAAGCCTGAAGCAGCGACGTGTAAATCGACTGCCGCATGTCCATCGTGCGCTGAAGGCGGCCGTATTCGAGCGTCAGTTGCGGCGACGTGTGGTACTGGCGGTTTGTATTGAGAAAATAGCCAAGCTCCGATTCGGCCTGCCGCAATTGCACCTGCGCTTCCAACACTCTCCGTTCCACGAACCCGCGCTCCAGCGCAGCCTGCTCCTGGCGGCGCGCGAGATTGTAGACGTTTACCTGGTCGAGCAGATTCTGCGCGATCTGCAGCGCGAGTTGAGGGCTGCCGGAAGTAACCCGCATGGTGATGACCCCCGTCTTGACCGACGCTGTCGCGCTTACCGCTGCCTTCAATCCGTTGATGACGCGAGCGCGCCTCACTGCAGGGCGAGGGTCGTTGATCCTGAAAATCCGGACGAGATTTCCCGTGCTGATGCCGCTGTCGGTGCGGATCGTGTAGGTCTTCTCGGCGACAAGGGCCAGCAGCGGCCGGGACTCGAGGAGGTCGATATAGAACTCTGCGCTCTGCGCTCCGCCACCGCCGGTCACGTTGATTCCGAGCTGCGCAGCGATTCCGGAGAACTGGCTTTGGCCGCCGCCTCCCTTGGGCATGAACTGCGCTTCGGCGGTGAATGAGCGCGGCGATCGGTAGCTCTTCCAGCCCGCATAGAATCCACAGGCGAGCGTGAGCAAGGCGATCATGAAACGGTAGCGCAGGATCGTGTTGAACAAGCTCATCACCGAGATCTCGCTTGGCGGCGGCCATGGCATTCCCGTCACATCAACAGGGCCTGCCACCGCCAGCGATTCAGTCACGCGAGGTCGGGTCAACGTGCCAGTCCCGGCGTTGCTGTTTGATGGCTGGCCCGGTACCAGTCATATGTGGCGCGCAGGCCGTCCTCGAGTGAAATCCGCGGCGCCCATCCCGTAGCCCGAATTTTTGACGAGTCGAGGAGCTTTCTCGGGGTTCCGTCAGGCTTTGTCGTATCCCAATCGACCGGGCCATCATACCCAACGACGCGGCCTACGAGCTCGGCAAGCTCCCGGATTGTGAGGTCATCTCCTGATCCGACATTGAACAACCCTGTCGCTCCGGATTCCATGAGCGCCACGGCCGCACCGGCTGCGTCGTCGACATGCAGGAACTCCCTCCGGGCGGTGCCATGCCCCCATAAGCTCACGCGCGCATCCTCGCCCGCATCGCCAGCTTCCTTCGCCTCGTGGAACTTCCGGATCAAAGCGGGCAGGACATGCGAACCGTCAAGGTCAAAATTGTCATTGGTGCCGTAGAGGTTGGTTGGCATAACCGACACCCACCGCCTGCCCTGCTGGGCATTGGCCGCTTCGACCAGCTTGAGCCCCGCGATCTTCGCGATCGCATATGGCTCATTCGTTTCTTCCAGCGGGCCGGTGAGCAGATGATCTTCACTGATCGGCTGGGGCGCCAGCCGTGGGTAAATGCAGGACGAACCAAAAAATACCAACCGGTCCACACCAGTCGCCAGCGCGGCGCCGAGCACGTTGGTCTCGATGACCAGGTTCTCAAAAAGGAAATCCCAACGCTGTGTGTTGTTGGCGTTGATTCCTCCTACTTTCGCGGCGGCGAAAAAAACGACATCCGGACGCTCGGCATTGAAAAACTCGCGGACCGCAACCTGGTCGAGGAGATCGAGCTCTTCCCTGCCGCGCACGGTCGGGGCGTCATAGCCCGAAGCTACGAGCGCACGCACGATGGAGGAGCCCACAAGTCCGCGATGTCCGGCAACGAAACAGTTTCGGGTGGCGTTCGCCATCACTTCAACAGTGAGTGAAGCGCCGCATACGACGACTCGACGGAGAACGGCTCACCTGACTGGGCAGAAGCGAGATCCGCGTCGACCATCATCTCGACGAGCTCGGTAAACCCGGTGCGCGGGACCCAGCCCAGCTCCCGGCGAGCTTTGCCAGAGTCTCCGAGAAGAAGGTCAACCTCTGTGGGACGGAAATATCGCGGGTCGATCGACACCAGCTCCTTTCCCGTGGCCGCATCGAATCCTGCTTCATCCACTCCTTCGCCGCGGAACTCGAGATTGATGCCCGCACGTGCAAACGCGAACTCGCAGAATTCCCTGACGGTGTGGGCTTCGCCAGTCGCGAGAACGTAATCGCTGGGAGTCTCGTGTTGCACGATCCGCCACATCCCTTCGACATAATCGCCGGCGAAACCCCAGTCCCGCCGCGCTTCGAGATTTCCAAGAAACAGCTTGTCCTGCTGACCCTCGCGGATGCGCGCGGCCGCCATCGTGATCTTGCGCGTGACGAACGTCTCGCCGCGGATAGGAGACTCGTGGTTGAAAAGAATTCCCGACGATGCGTGCACGCCGTACGCCTCGCGGTAGTTCACCGTGATCCAGTGGGCATAGAGCTTGGCGACCGCATAAGGCGATCGGGGATAAAACGGGGTTGTCTCGTTCTGAGGGACAGCCTGCACCTTGCCATAGAGCTCGGAGGTCGATGCCTGATAGAACCGGACGCTGCCAAGCATGCCGAGAATTCGCATTGCCTCGAGGATGCGGAGTGTGCCCAGCCCGTCGGCATTACCGGTGTACTCCGGCGTCTCGAACGACACCTGAACGTGGCTCTGCGCGGCGAGATTGTAGATCTCGTCCGGCTGACACTCCTGTATGATCCGGATGAGGTTTGTAGCGTCCGTCATATCGCCATAGTGCATGACAAACCGGGAATGAACGTCCTGCGGCTCCGAGTATATGCCGTCTACACGCTGCGTATTGAACGAGGACGCGCGCCGTTTGAGCCCGTGGACCAGATACCCCTTGGCAAGCAGCAGCCGGGCCAGATACGCCCCGTCCTGACCAGTGACGCCTGTAATCAGCGCAGTTTTCATGCAGAAAATTCCTGAAGATACGGCAAGGCTCCGCGCGGGTATAGGCATCCGCTGCGGCTCGCCGGAACAGATATTGAATGGGAGATTGAGGCATGGGAAATGTCACATCAGGGCTCCCGTCAGTCAATTGGATTATCAGCAGCCCGAATAACGTAAGTCCGCGCCATCGTTTGACATCCGTATTGTGCAGGGGTCTTTTGCGCGTAGATTGAGACGTCGATGCCGCATGGACCGGGTGCTCAGTCGTCACGACCCGGCGAACGTGTTTTGACCACTTTTGCTGAACCACCTCAGGCCACCGAACGTTTTGACGCTTAAGCCATTTCGTAACAGGCACCTCTTCATCGCCGATGCGTTCTCGGTAATCGCCGCAACGCTGCTCGCATTCCTGGTGCGATTTGAAGAGCCGCAGTGGATCAGCGACAACCTACGGCTCGTCACGTTCTATCTGCTCCTGTCGGTGCCGGTGCGCCTGGCGATCTTTTTCGCCGCCGGCATGTACCGCAGGCTCTGGAGGCACGCGAGCGTAGGGGAGTTGAAGCCGATCCTCGGAGCGGCAGCGGGCGCCGGAGTCGCCTGCGGATTGATCGGACTCATAGCTCTTCCGCTCTTCAATCTCACGGCGACGCGGGTTCCATTTTCCGTCGTCTTCATCGATGCGTTCCTCACCGGTGCGCTGGTGGCGCTGCCTCGGCTGATGGTGCGCATACAGCGACACGGGTTTCTGCGTCGCCGTAAGACCGACATCGGGAAGCGGGTTTTGATCGCCGGCGCGGGCGACGCAGGCAAGCTGGTCGTCAAGGAATTGTTCGCGACGCGGCAGCTTGGGCTCGAGCCGATTGGATTCGTCGACAGTGATGTTACAAAGCACGGCCATACACTGGCCGGTCTCCCAGTTTTCGGACCGCTCGCGCACATTCCCGAGATCGTCGAGCGCTTTGGCGTGGCGGAGATCATCATCGCCATGCCGTCGGCTCCTGGAACGGTAATCCGGCAGGTAGTGCGTGCCGCGCTGTCGTGCGGTATTCCGACGCGAACCGTGCCAAGCCTCCCGGAGATCATCTCCCGGCAGGGGAATGCCACCGGACTGCGAGAAGTGGAGATCCAGGATCTCCTGCGTAGAGATGCCGTCGAAACAGACCTCGCCGCAGTCGCGGAGCTTGCCACCAGCGAGACGGTTCTCATCACCGGTGCCGGCGGCTCGATCGGCAGCGAGCTCTGCCGCCAGCTGGCTCGCCTTGCACCGACACGGCTGATTTTGCTCGGGCATGGCGAGAACTCGATTTTCGACATCTTTCAGGAGCTGACACTCAGCTTCCCGGACGTTCAGGTCATTCCGGTGATAGCCGACGTACGCGACCGTCAGCGGATCAGCTACATCTTCCAGCAGTATCAGCCACACGCGGTATTCCACGCAGCAGCTCACAAACACGTCCCGCTGATGGAGGACAATGTCCTCGAGGCCGTGACCAACAACGTCGCTGGCACCCGAAATGTCGTCGACGCGGCCGTCGAGGCCAACGTGCAGCATTTCGTTCTCATCTCAACAGACAAGGCGGTACGGCCGACGAGCGTGATGGGCGCTACCAAGCGAATCGCCGAACAGCTTGTACAACACGCCGCCACAAAGCACCACCGCAACTTCGTTTCAGTGCGATTCGGCAACGTACTCGGCAGTCGCGGTTCCGTTGTGCCGACGTTTCTGCGACAAATCCGTGCCGGCGGGCCAGTGACCGTTACGCACTCGGAGATGCGCCGTTATTTCATGACGATCCCGGAAGCGGTGCAGCTCGTTCTTCAGGCCGGAGCGCTCGGGCGGGGCGGCGAGGTGTTCGTACTCGACATGGGCGAACAGATCCGGGTGGTCGACATCGCCACCGATCTCATCAGATTGTCAGGACTCGAAGTGGGTGCCGATATCGAGATCAAGTTCACCGGCGTGCGTCCTGGTGAGAAGCTTTACGAAGAAATGTTCTTCACCGCCGAGAATGTCTTGCCTACAGATCACCCGAAGGTGCTTCGCGCTCGCAACGGGCTGCTCGCAGAGGGAACAATCCGTCGCATCGACGCGCTGATGCGTACGACCGAAGCGGGGCGGCCCGACGACGAAGTAAGGAAGCTTCTCCAGACTCTGGTGCCCGATTTTCATCCGCACGCGGCAACGGCGCATGAAGACGAAGTACGCACGGCGGAGACTTCCCGGAGAGCGTAGGGGCGCAGCAGCTGGATCATGCGCAACGTGCGAAGCCGCCGTCCTTCCTGGTTCAGATGGTACCGCGTATCGAAGAACAAGGGCGCTGGCAAAACGAAATCAGATGCCTTGCCGACAATTGGAAGGTGCATGTCGCTTTCCAGACGCGCGCGGAGTGAGTCGATGCGGGGCCGGCTGACTTCGTACGACCTGTCGATGTACGCAGGAAAAAGGAAGTAGGCGCGCGCTCCACGCTTCCTGGCAACGCCCGCCACCACGTTCAGCTCGTCAACCATCTCGGCGTTGAACTCGCGCATGGGCGGTATTTCTTTCACGTAGATCGAATCCGGATGCAGCCCTGAGCGTCCGAGGTGGGCAACCATGTCGCCGAGCGAGTCGAATGCCTGTCGGCTGTAGTATGAATTCGTGTCTTGCGGCTGGTACGCCTGTCCCTGTCCAGTGAGCTGAGCGAGGCCCTTCAGAAACGACCGTCGCGTGTTCTCAACCCGCGGCCGGAGGACGACGTCAATTACAGAATATGATTGCGAGAAGTCGCCAATCCGGTCGAGCGGCGCGTAAAGCAACGCGGTGTTCAACGTGAAATCTCCATTGCCGAACTCACCAAAGAACTGTTCATACTCCGGTACGACAATGACCAGGTCGCCCTTCCCGATATACGGCCGCGCCTGAGCCAGCATGTATCGAAGGCCGAGTTTCGCGTATAGACCCATGTTGACGACACGAAGCCCGAGCGAGTCCTGCAGCATTCGGCTGTCGATGCCGAACGCGAGGTTGGATCCGCCCACCAGGATCAGTTTCGGCGAAGGGGTGGATCGGATGAGGCGGTCTTTCTCCAGCACCGCGGCGAGATAGTTGTCGTCCGCCGCGTGGGCGTCGTACCGGCTGATGAGGATGCCGGAAATGACAATGGCCGCAGCAAGCGCAATCACGCGCGACAGGAACCGGCGCATCAGAACTGGAAGTAGATGAACGCCGTTTCGGAACTGATTCCCAGAAGCCAGATCGCCATGCACCCGCAATAATAAACCGACCATCTGAGCCAGCCTGGCTGCGCCGCGAACAGCCGGGGGAAATTAACGCGCTCAGAGATGTATTCGAACGTCATCAGGCCGACTACGAGCAACGCGCTGTAAAGAACCTCCGGCTTTGTCAGACCTTCGGCGCGCAAAGCATCGGGCAGCACGTCATGCGGTATTGGCCAAGTCATCGTGGCCCGAATGATATAGAGCGCATCGTCGAGACTCGGGGCTCTAAAGAAGACCCAGGCAAGGCAGGTCAATGCGAAGGTGAACAGGACACCCCACACTGCTCTTACGCGAGGATGCGCGGCGACACGTGCGGCGCGTGCGATGCTTTCGCGAAACTGCATCGCAATCAGTGACGCGACCAGATAGACACCATTCAGCGAGCCCCAGATCACGAACGTCCAGTTGGCGCCATGCCACAGACCGCTCAAAAAGAACGTGATGAGCAGGTTGAGATACCATCGCCGGCGCGAGACGCGATTGCCGCCAAAGGGGATGTAGACGTAATCGCGGAACCAGGTTGACAGCGAGATGTGCCACCGTCCCCAGAACTCGCTGACCGAGCGCGCAAGATACGGCCGGTTGAAGTTTCGCATCAGCCGGAATCCCATCACCTCTGCGGATCCGATCGCCATGTAGGAATAGCCGGCGAAATCGCAATATATTTGGAATGCAAAAAATATCGTTGCCACCACGAACGTCAGACCCTTGTAGCTTCCAGCGTCGTTGTACACGGGATTGACGTAGCCGGCGAGGCGATCGGCGATTACGACTTTCAGAAAAAGGCCGTAGGCCATCCGGCGGAGCCCGTTGGTGACTCGATCGTAATCGAAAGCGTGTCTTTCGTAGAATTGATGGAGCAGGTTCTGCGGCCGCTCGATAGGGCCCGCAACGAGCTGTGGAAAAAACATTACATACAGAGAATAGATCCCCAGGTGGCGCTCCGCACGCTGCCGTCCACGATACACCTCCACCGTGTAGCTCATCGCCTGAAAAGTGTGAAACGACAGGCCGATTGGGAGGATGAAGTCGAGCAGCGCGAAGTCGTACGGCAGATTGAACACGTCCGCTACAGCGCGCGCATTGCCACTGAGGAAATTGAAGTACTTGAATACGGCAAGCACCCCGACGTTGGCGACGATGCTCATTACCAGCAGTGATTTTCTTCGCCTTCCTTCAGCGTTTTCGATCAGGATTCCGGCTACATAATCGATCGCGATCGTGAAGAAAAGAATAAGGATGTAGACGGGAATGAACGCCATGTAGAAATAGCAGCTGGCGGCAAGCAGCCAGGCCCACCGGAGGCGATGCGGGATGACAAAATAGATCGTCGCCACAATCGGGAAGAAGATCAGGAACGTGAAAGAATTGAAAAGCATCGATCGTCTACCTGCCGATCAGCGCCACGGCAGCACCCGGCTCCAGAATGGGGAAGCACCGGACTCGAACGAGGGCACTGGCAGCGGCCCTTCATCGCGGAGCAGTCGCCGCGGATTGGTATCGGTCAGTGAACGGTGGAGTGCGACGCCGCCCTTGCTCTTCATCACCATGGCACATTCCGCCACCGCGCACTTGCCCCGGGAGTGGTAGTCGCTCGAGAGGTAATCCACATAACCGGCTTCGAGCAGTGTCCACGCGAGCCGCTTCGCCGTCGGGCCATAATAGCCCAGGATCGAGCCCGAGTTCACCTGGATAAACGCACCCGCATCGCGCCAGTCCGCCACTAGGTCGTAGCTGTCCGGCATATTGGAGTACCGCTCGGGATGAGCGATGATCGGCGTGCAGCCGCTCTGCCGCAGCTCCCGTAGTGCGAGCGTGCTGTGAGGGGGCACGTTAAAAGCAGGAAACTCCACAAGTACATAGGAAGTTCCGGCAAGCCGAAGTCGAGCGTCATCGAGTTTGGGGTTCGGCACGTCGAGCATGAGCTCGACGCCCCGCTCAACGCGCAGATCGGGAAACTCTTCAGCCGCGAGAGTGGTGAGTGATTCCCACGCTTCGTCGAGAATGCCAAGAAACCCTGCAAGGTCCCCCGGGCGAAGCGTAAGAGACCCGCGAAGGTGTGGAGTCGTGATGATCTCCCGAACTCCCTGACTTTGCAATGTTTGCAAGCCCGTGCGGGACTCGGAAATGTCGCCGGCGCCATCGTCGACGGCAGGCATGAGATGGTTATGGAAGTCAAGCATCGGTTGAGAATCTAACGGTAACGGCGCAAGCCCCCATCGAACTTAGGCTCCTTGCTCATCCAAACAGAGTCCAGGGTTTACTTTTCCAGCACTCCATTTGTGAATCCTGTCCCTGGAAGCACTACCGCGGCCGTACGACGCCGCAGAAGGGGTGCGACTTCTGGATGGCCTTTCGATGGCCACGACCGACCCGACGTAACCATTTGGCCCCGGATAGTCCTCTGTGCGGGCTCCAACGTGGTCTCAGTGCTGGGCTGGTCCAGTCGTGCTCGATCGAATCGTGACGCGCGGATGACGCCGCTGTCTGGGCCGCAGCTGGTCGCTGCGTCGAACACTGGCAATCTCCGAAATTCCGTTTCGCTCTTTCAGCACTATCTTTGTTGCCATTCCACTAATGCAGTCGTCTTCTAAACCCCGAGGGAAGCCGTTTATGTCCGTTGTTCCAAGTGTGCGCGCTGGACTTCTGAAACACAAGCTGGGTGGCCAGGTGCTTATTTACGATACGAATGGTGATCGGGTGCACCCTTCTCGATACGACCACTGCGTGCGTCCTTGACTTGCTGGAAGAGGGAGGCCGCACAGCGGATGGGATCACCGGCGAGCTTGCTCGCACGATTGCCGTAGCCAAGGACGAAGGGCTGTACACTCTGTCCGTCGAAGAACTCCGCAAGGCTGATATGCTCGATGAAACGACTCAGAAACTGCCCGCCCTTCCGGATGTTACCCGACGTGAACTTGTGAGAAAGATTGCGTTGACCGGTGCTGCCGCGCTCCTTATTCCTGCCGTGGCTACGCTCTCCGCTACTTCTGCCTACGGGCAGGGATCTCCCGGGGCTGGGGGGAGCCCATGTCAGACGGGCGCCGACTGCCAAATGGGTTGCGTTGCCTAAGCGGCACTCCAGGCCAAGGCAGGGTGTGCGGGTAAACCCAATTTAGAAGTCGAACATTAGCGTTACGCTGGTGATGAGTGGAAAAGGCTTCCCGCAAGGAAGCCTTTTTGCTGCGAGTCCGACAGCTCCGCATTGCGGTGCAACTTTCCTCGCCGCCGGATCCATCAAAGCGGTAGCACCGTACGGATTTTCCCGCCACTTTGCGTCACCCGGGTTGCTACCGGAAAGGTTTCTGCCTCTGGCCGTCACCGTGACTGCAGCGGTCGAGGCCGGCTTGGGAGTTGCCCTTCTGGCGGCCGCTGTCACTTCGATTGTCTGGCCGAGCTCGCTGGCGCTGCCGTTCGGATTGTCTGCACTTAGCTGGTGGGGAGTCCGATCCGGCAAGGTGACCGATTGCGGTTGTTATGGCGGTTATTTCCGGCCATCGATCCGGCAGAGCCTTGGGCTCAACGCCGTTTTTGCCATAATGATCAATATTCCTTGGCTGCTGGGGCTTGGGTCGGCGACGATAAGCGGCGGGCAGCTTGCCAGCATTTTCGCAGCGGCCATCACCGCGGGCATGGTTGCCGCATGGGTGCAGCACCGGGAGCTACCTGGGGTTG